>NZ_JAKRFW010000001.1:0-264037 GCF_022347905.1 Pseudoalteromonas sp. Of11M-6
GATTCGGTAAAACGTGATTTTTTCATAGTTAGTCTCCTGCTTTAATGATTGCAGAAAACTCCAATTATGCATGTCTCATTTTATGGGAAGGTGACAATAACTTCTGGCTAGCGTGATATTGCGCTTTTGAACTTAGGTATTTTAATAGCTTAACTAACTTCTTATCCCGAGTTCCGATTATATAGCGAAATTTTAGCAGGATTTTGAAACTTGATAACACTGACCGAGAATGGTTTTTGAAACATGAAGAACTTTAAGTGCATTCACACTATTTACTTGTATTTTTGAACTACTAATCATCTAGATTGAAGAATTAGCGCAACCCTAAGCTTGCTCAGATCTGCGCTAACTGTTCAGCAAAGAGAACCCTATGCGCGGTGCTTTCTGTACCATTTTAGGATTCGCCATACATGCAAAATTGCGTAGTTATAAACTAAGAAAATTCCGATAAAAGCGACAAACATCACAGATTCTGGAATCTCAAATAGCTCTCCCGCAACGCCTATCGACGCAAATAAAGCACCAATCAGGGAGATTACTAATAAGGCTTGTCGTGAGTTAAAGCCGGCGCGTAAAAATATGTGATGCAGGTGGTCCCGATCAGGGCTAAATGGTGATTTCCCTTTTCGTATACGACGAATAATAATAGCCGCCATGTCCATCAAAGGAACAGCAACTATCCAAAGTGCTGTTACGGGCCTAAAAGAACTTGTCGCACCTTGAGTGTTGATGGCAAGTAACCACACCACGGTAAAACCAATGAACATACTGCCAGCATCGCCCATAAAAATTTTCTTATACTGAGTTCCAAAAGCACCCAAGTTGAAAATCAAATAAGGAACTAGAGCGACTACCAACAAAACTGACAGTAAATTTTCTTGCCCACTCAAAAACAACAGAATAGATATCGCGCTCAGCGTAATGATAGCCATAGTCCCCAAAAGTCCATCAATACCGTCAACCATGTTAAAAGCATTGATGATCCCGATCACTGCGACGTAGGTAAATAACACGCCAAACCAGCCGAGATTAATGTCTCCAAATGAGAAAAGATCCCCTAGATTTTGAATATAACTATCTATCGAGAATATCATTAGGGAAGCAACAACAATTTGAAAAAATATTCTAAAGCGCACACTCAAATCGTGCTTGTCATCCATCACTCCTATCAGCACCATGAGGCCTGATGCTAAAAGGTAACAACCTAATTCGATACTAAAAGGAAAAAAGAGGCTAGATGTAATGAAAATACTACTAAAAACGGCAATTCCACCGATTAGGGGTATATGTCCTTCATGCTTCTTTCTCTCGTTCGGCTTATCAACCAAATTAAAACGGATCGCCATGGGCCGCACGACACCAATTGCGGCTAAAGACATTGCGAACGAAAACAATAAGGCTAACATGAGCTCCACTATAGATTCTCCATTAATGAATTCACCTGAATAGTCGAGTTTGAAGTACAAAATCTGTGAATGTAAAAATATAAAACCACTCTATGACCTCTTTGTCGTTTACAACCTCTTCAGTGAGCGCATGCAGGTGTGTTCTTTAAAACTGGAGCATTATAGCCGATTGATACCACCAATGCACTACCCAAACAACCGCTTCAATAGATGTTTTACATAAATTTGAAACGAATAAAAACGTTCTTGTTGTGATCTTTTGTTATTTAACGTTAACCCGTGATTTGCTCTTGTCGTAAACAAAAGCAGCCCCGCTGTCCATACTAATGATAATCACATGTTTTATCAGTAAAAATATCCAAGCTTAGCCATACTTTACATGCCTATTAAGATTACATAGCAACCTGTTTATTGATCTTTCAAATCCTGTATAATGCATCTTTTTTTAAGCATCATGGAATAATTGCCTAATGTCCGAGTCGACACTAATCACGCGGAATGAACCACCTGAATTTTCAGAATTAGCTAAGTTTTTATGGTCAGCAAAACTAATGATATTAGGCATCAGTTTTATATTTGCTATCGCCGGAGTGATGTTAGCGCTCAGCTTACCAAACACATATCGTTCGAGCGTAGTGTTAGCACCAACACAAAGCTTGAAAAATGCATCAGCTGACTTAGGTAGTTCTTTAGGAGGACTTGCTGCATTAGCTGGAATTTCACCAGCCCAAAACGGTGGATTTAAAACTGAAGTCGCACTGGCAAAACTTCAAAGCAAAGAATTTTTATACCGATTATTTGATGAACAGAACTTAATCATTCCACTCATCGCATCCAAATCATGGGATGTTGAAACTAATACGCTCACTCTTGACGAGGCAATAATAGACCCTAAGACGACTCAGTTCCTTGAGTTGGATGAACGAGCACAACTGTGGGAAACCTACAAAGCTTTTTCCAAAATGCTTAGTGTAGAAGAGCAAAGAAATGGGATGTTTACCATTTCGTTTGAACACCTTTCGCCGTACTTTGCCCAGAAGATATTGGACACATTGATAAGCGAAATTAATCAAACAATGCAAACTTACGACATCAAGCAAGCTGAAAAAAGTATTGAGTATTTAAATAGAAAGTTAGAACAAACAACTATTGCAGATATGCAAGTGGTCTTTTATCGTTTGATTGAAGAGCAAACGAAGCAAAAAATGCTCACTGAAATTGAAGACGAATATATCTTTACCACAATTGATCCACCAAGCTTCGAAGAAGAGAAGTATGCACCAAAGCGCGCTTTTATCGTAATCATCTTAACGATTTTAGGTGGTTTATTTGCAACTTTTATCTATCTCGTCCGCTTTTACTCACAAAGAAATAGATAAACACATAGACGTTGGTAATACATCAAAGTGTTGTTACCAACGAATACAAATTACAACTTTGGTAATTTACTCTTTTTGATAGAAATCTTGTTATTTGTGAGCTGAATACAAAAAGGCTATTAAAAAGCCAATAAACTAATCTACGGTAATAAAATTCACTTTTTATGAAAGACCTTCTCAATAAAAAAATTTACTCAGGCGACCAGTTTGATGCAATACGAGCAAATGCCTTAAAGGCAGACAAGCCTGTTGCGATTTCATTCGTTAACCCATTTTCTTACCATGAAGTACAAAAACGGCCTGAGCTGGTCGAAAATATTGATTACTTTTTTTCAGATGGTGCGCTACTTTGTAAGCTAAATAACTTGTTTCTACCTAAAATAACGCGTGCAAGTTTTGACTATAGCTCAATTGCAGCACCGTTTCTTCAGCATATTAGTGACGAACATTTAAATTTAGCTGTTATTGGTGCAACTGCAGACGAAAATGAAAAAGCAGTAAAGGTCCTCAAGCAACAATATCCAAATATTCATATTGTTTATGCTCGAGACGGGTATATTGATGATACAGCCCCCGTGTTGAAAGAGTTGGAAGAACGCAACGTAAATGTAGTATTAGTTGGTATGGGTACTCCATATCAAGAGCAATTCTGCGTAACCGCTAAAAACAAAATTCACTTACCTATGCTGTTCATTACTTGTGGTGGATTTCTAACACAGACTTCAATAAAACCAGATTATTACCACCCTATAATAAAGAAATTAGGACTACGGTGGCTACAACGTATGGTTAAACACAAACATGTTCGGGATCGCGTTATCCGCCAATATCCGAAGTTTATTGTTAGCTACCTATATCACATGCTAAAAAAGAAGTAGTCAATGCAACGAGCTAGCTTTCCTCAATTTGTAACTTTTGCGGCGATATTTCTTCTTTTCTATTGGCCTACGTACTTCATACCGTCAATTGCGCCAACGGTTATGCAAAAGTCTTACTTTATTGTAATGCTTGGAATGTTGACTATCAGCATTTTAGCAACGAGGACAAAGTTCGCTTTACCTAGCTTGGCATATGTCTACTTATTACCTACAGTAGCAATGCTGATTACATTTCCATTTCAGTGGCAACACTTTTCAAGCTTCCACTTTGGCGTATTAATTAAGCCATTTTTTCTGTTTTTTTATACTGCAGCATTCTTTTCTTTGTTACGCACACACTTTCAACTACAAGACTTACCAAAACTTACTAAAGTGCTGCTTGGAATGATGATTCTGCAGCTAGTTTTTATCGCATTGCAGATCATTTTAGGTGATATACCAGCATTAAAAATCATCAACTCAAGGCAAGTTTATGCTGGCTTCGGATTTAGAGCTCCAGGAACCTTTGAATGGGTATACATCACCTGCTATGTCCTCAGTTTTTTTCTTGTCTACTGCATTATGGAGTTTTTCCTAGGAAAAAAGAAAGTAACAGCTGGCATTAGCATTACTTTTATCTTCTTAGCCATTTTTCTTTCCCAATCTAAGACGGGATATCTAGCCACCGCAATAATTGCCATTTACTTCTCAGCTTTATCCGTTGCATTGAATTTAGGAATAGCAAAAAAACTGCTTATTTTAAAAGGCTGTTTTATAGGCCTAGCTATACTTGCCATCCTCCAGCTAGATATCAATTTACAGTATATTGTCCAATTTATTGAGTTGATGAGTTCAGGTGAATTGGATGGCTCAACGTCAACTAGAAAAGCCCAAACAATTACCGCTTTGAGCCAAGGTCTTGAATACTGGTATTCAGGTTCCCCTCTCGCCTATGACGGAGTGATCATAGAGAATACCTATTTAGATTACTTATTTAGATATGGTCTATTTGGTCTTATTGCTATTACATCTGTATTGATTATTTTTTATTTTTATTCATTAAAGGTATGTTTTACTTCAAGAAGGCATATTGCTACTTTAGGTTTTACACACCTTAAACTGTCCGTATCAGCTCACTTGTCTGTTACCGCAGCTATTCTTTATGCTTTTACAGGCACTCCCTTAGATGCCTACCGCTCTGCGCTTTGGTCTGCGTTTGTCGCCGCACTGATGGTTTATCTTGATTATCTGGGTAAGGACCATATCAAAAGCACATAATCTCCTCCATAAAATGAAACATTAACTGCTGACGATGTATATCGTAACACGGCATAAGCTATGGCGTATTTTTACCACAGGAAGTCGACTGTCGATTCTGAATATTGGCGTTTTGATGCTCAGACTGGCTGCACTAAATCAATCCAAACTGAGCATTATCTTTGTCAACAGCACTTCTGTCACTGCCATTGCACAGTGCTTTGCACTTTTAATAGCTAAACATAAAAAAGCTGTAAGCGTCGCCTAAACCTCACCTAGCAACTGAATCTGCTCGACTTAGAAAGCACTACCAATCAATGAGTTTTACCTGCTTCACTAGCCCATAACGCGGTGAAACAATATCAATCAGCTTGATTTAAAACAGGTGCTTTTGTGGAGTGTGCATGGTTGATTTTGGTTTCATTTTTTACACTTGAATTGCAATTTTTTTGCTTGTGTGATTCAAAAAGCAGAAATTTGAGGATAGTAAGATCGTTTAGATCTTCAAGTAATTCAATAAATCAAATTAGTTTCAGGATGAGCCAATTAGTACTAGGCTGTTACAAAACTCTTAACCAACTCAAAAGCGCTGTTCACCTTTAGTGAGCAGCGCTTCAACCCGACCTAATTAATCGTTATAGGTGTACTGTAAAGCTCTGACAGTGCATTTGTGAAGTCATCCACTTCGGTAGACTCTTTTACAATCTTGGTTGTTATCAACATGATTAACTCTGTTTTGGTTACAGAGTCAGACTTACTTTTAAATAGATTACCTAGTAATGGCAATTCTGAAAGTAAGGGGACGCTATTGTCCTGATCATTTTTCGACTCTTGGATAAGACCCCCTAATGCAACCGTCTGCCCATCACTCGATAATATTTCGGTGCTAATTGAACGGTTTGTAATCACCGGTGAATTTGAACCACCTAACTCATTCGATTCTGCGTTACTATTTGACATAGAAACGGATAACGAGATAACTCCTTGTGAGTTAATCGTTGGCGATATGCTTACACTAATCCCTGTAGAACGATACTGTACGGAATTTGATACCGAGTTATTATTACCTATATCTTCTACCGTTTGGGTAATAATTGGTACCTGCAGCCCAGAGTTGATTGTTGCAGATTCGCCATCTCTGACAATAAAATATGGTCTCGATAATACTCGAATATCTTCGCTCTTATCTTTCCATTGAGGTTCAGCTTTCCAGTTGCCTGATATTACCGTACCAGCAATAGCACCTTCAGCACTACTCAGGGTAAAACTACTTCCAGGTTTCTTCATCCCCTTGCTGTTATACGCCCATTCAACTCCAGTGGCTGCTGAGTCTGTCAATGTGACTTCTAAAATAGTGACATCAAGGATTACCTGGCCCGGTAAAGAATCCATCTTTTCAAGTAGAGATTCGACCAAGCGGTACTCGTCTTTTGTCGCATAGAATATCAATGAGTTTTGTTGTTTATTCAAAGAGAAGCTTAGCTTTCCATCAGGGGTTGATCCGCCTTGAGCTGAGCTGCTCTCACCGTTTTTATCTGATTGGAAATTCTGCAATAATGGGGCTAATGCCGTTTTCATATCTTCTGCTTTTGCATATAGCGGCTTAAACACAAAATATTGGCGCTCATCTCCAGCTATTGGCACATCTATTTTTTGTGCCCAGAAGCTCATTCTATCCACAATTTCCGCACTGCTGGCATAAACAACAACAGAGTTGATACGTGGAATGGTAACAAAGGATACATCGCCGCTAGAGCCCATAGCTAATCCATCTTCAGTTAACAGCTCTCTAATTTTCTTAACACCATCGTCAGGTGCAATGTGGGCAAACTCAAATAATCTGATTTCTCTTCCGTATGCTCTTGGGACATCAAGCATATTAATCAGGTTAACCGCTCTAATTATTTCACTCTTCTCGCCCTCTAATATAAGTAACTTTTGAGCTCCATAAACGGTTACCGTCGCTGTCGATAACTTATCTAAAATGCTAGTTAAATTTCTACTGCTGCTATATACAAATGGAACTATTTGAGTGATAGCTCCTCCAACATCAGGAACATCTTCTACAGCTTTACCTATACCAACAGAAATTGTGTTTTTCTTGTCCCTACCCTGCGCTAAAGTAAGGTAGATAATTTTATCTTTGTAGTACGCGCTAATTCCACTTTCTTGCATTGTTTTAATAACAGCCTGGTAAAACTCAGGACGTGGAATTTCTTCAGAGAAATTTAATGTCAGCTTTTTACTAGATGCAGCTAATTCAGCAGATAGTACATAATTGATACCCAAAATTTCTTGAAATGCACGATTAGAAAACTCTTTTATTGGCAGTTCATCCGCGGCAAATGATACACTTGGCCCTTCTAACGCAGGCACATCAATAGAATCTTGATTTACTGCCGATACACCGCCCCAGTCACTAATGTCAGTTTCACTGTAAACGCGTTCGGATTTACTCCCGCTTTCTTCAAGATTTTCACTTTCAATTGCAGCGCGCTCACTGCTAATAATTGAAGGGGTAACTTTTAATTCCTTGTTTAACTTTGGGTTGTTGGCTGCACAGCCGGAAACCAACAACACGCTAAAAAATAAGGCGTTATGATTTATTTTTGAAAATACCACTTTAAACGTCTCCAGCTTGTGGGGATACTTCAACCTCTAATAGAACACTTTTATACATTTCAATGCTGATATTATTACCATCAGATATAATAACTGAACCTGCAATAATATCATTAACTGTATAATGGAAAAATGATTCACCAATTGAGACTGGTTTTATCTCATTAATATTGTCACCCGTGACCCTAAGCAGCGCCTGAGATTTTCCACCGGTTACATATATTGCGATAGGTGAAACCTTTACCTCTGTGACTTTCTTTTCATTACTTTGTACTTTTTCGATTTTTTTGTATTCAATATTAAAAAAATCTGCGAAACGTTTTGGTTCAAACTTCTCAAACGTCACTTTTGCTTTCTGGTTTTGGTCAAGTTCGTTGTTTAAATTAACCTCTTCATACGAGCTTTGAAGGCTTATGATGTACGATATAAACAAATAACAGGCAAAAATTAACGCCGTAAAAAAAATGGCTAAGTTTCTCATAATGTTGAATACACCTGCACAAATTCAATGTTTGCCGTTGCAAATCCTTGATTAGCAATTTCTTGGAAAAAAGATACCTGTCTCACCTTTTTTCCTTTTTCTATGTCTTCTAAACTATCTAGCAGCGCAATGATCTGATTAAGCGGCCCTTCTACGTGCAAATTTCCTGTAAAAGCTGAGTAACCATCATTTATTTTTACCGCTCGTTTTGGAGATTTATTATTAACTTCTATTTCGAGTTCCGCAGTTGCATCATCAATTGCTTTTAACCAAATCAAGCTCACATTATCGTCTTTTTTCAAACGGGGAAGGTTGGCAAATGTTTGCAGTTCAGCTTCAAAGCGCTTTTGTTTCTCGTCTAATAGATCAACGGACGTTATTACCTTCTGTTGTTTGCTTATTAATTGATTAAGGCTATCAATTTCTCTTCTTTTATCAGCTACCCAATCCCACCAAGGAAAGACAAAAAATTCCAACACAAGGATCCCTATGATCGCTACTAAGCCTAACTTTGCTTTTGGTGTTAACTGCGCACTCATTTCCAATCTACCTGTATTGAGAATATTTCTTTACCTGAGTTATGTTTGATTAACGCCCTAGTAAACTTTGCTTCTGATACATGTTCCGCTTCACTATACTTTTGTAGCAAAGCAGTGGCATTCGCAGTCCTTCCTCGGAGCTGTGCGCCTGTTGGAATAATAACAACTTGATCGTACATCACCTCTATATCCCCAGTATCAATTAAAGCTAACTTATTCAATACATTCGGGTTTTCTGCAAAAAACACTGTTAATCCTTCAATTTGCGCCCCTCGACCATCCAAGGTCTTTCGTTTTAATAGTGCCTCATCAACCACTGGTTCATTCGCTAACTTCAGTGCTTGTAGTGTCGATAATTTGTATTCAGTATAGAGAGAAGTAGACAACAGAGCGGCCCCTGCGAGCGCTGACAGCGCAATCCCCAACGTTTTATTACTCATTTTTTGTGTTGCTTTACTGACCTGAGTTTTTGTTCGTAAACTGAATAGGTCAGTATAAGATAGGGTGTCCGCAGTCTTTAATAATTCAGCTTGAGTGCTTCCTTCAGTACTTAAGAGTGCAAATGGCGACTCATCTTCCACCCGATCATGCTCAGGTATAATATATAAACAGTCATCAGGAATTTGCTCTTTGGCCGCTGACGGCAAGACAAAAAAAGTGAGCTTGAATTTTTTGGCGTCACTAAGCAGACGAAATTGCCAAAATACCTCACCTTTCAGCGGTAATTTAGTCGCTTTCTCTGCGTTGATAAGGTTCTTTAATTCCGGAAGCAGCTTAAGCGCATATGTTCTTTCAATTACCCAAAGCTGCTGCCGAGCAACAACACATGCTGTCCCTAACGCAAACGAGGGCTTTTTTCGTTCTGTAGATTCCAACTCTCCAGCCGCATTGATGGTGTACTTCAACCACAGTAACGCGTTGACTGAGCCTAGCTTTTTCAGATTCTCATGCATATTTAAAAAACTAACTTCTCATTACTAATAAAGTAAGGGCGTATCGAGCCAACCCCTCTGTAAAAAACAAATTGCTTGGCATAATTTGAATTGGTTCTAGACAAAATTTTTATCTTAAAACGACCACTAGGGTATACCCTCTCATTTCCACTTTCTGCGCTGCCTGAGGTGTCGCTATTGTTGGAAAAGCCAAGCACGGAGTATAAATTGCTTGGTGCAAATTGTCGAACAAGGTACGGCGAACCATACATCACAAGATTGCCTGCAACTTTTTCAAAAAGCGAATCATCACCTAAGATATAACGTAATTCTTGCTTGCTTTGAATTGTTTTGTTTGCTGGCAGAAATGGTTGCTCATAGTCACCCTTTTCAGCTCCCTCTAACCTCACTAAATCATCCTTATCCTGCCAATCGTCAAGCCTGTCCATAATAGTTTGCAAATTTTCAGGCGTTGTTTCACGTAAAATAAGTTGCCGAAATCGCTTTTCATCAAATGGCATTAATGAAACTACACCGAACAGATCCTGTACTACAATGTCATAATCTTGATATTTAAAGGGTTTACCGTTGATATTGTCGAAAAATGTACTATCAGTAAATTGCTCACCCGAACTACTCGTTGGCCCAAGTACACTCAGTGGTGTTGTAATTAATTCAAATACTAACTCGGACTGGATGGAGTGTACCTCAAGTTCAACATTGCTTCTATTTTTCAAAATCTCAGTATAATTATTGGTTAACTGCCCTTGAGTAGAAAAAAACATCATAATAGCTGCTAGGCAGGCTGAAATCATAAGAACGATTAGCAGTGCCGCACCGTCATTTTTAGCCTTCAAATGCATTTTGAGTATTCCGCTCTAGGTAGTTAAACTCTGGTAGTCGTACTTTAAAAGACTCACTTTCACCGTTGTTTGTATCAAACAATATTTCAATAAAAATCGGAGTTATCCCTCGCTCCCTTCCATCATAATTGCTATACCATGTTGGCTTAGGTTTTGTTGGAGGTGCAAAATATTCAGAAAAGTAGTTATAAAACTCAAACTGGTCTTTCCAACCAAAATAGCGAAAACGTACATTCTCCCCTTCAAAGAGTACAGTAGGGTTTTCGCACCGATCATTACCTTGCCTATAATCCGGCAGTCCTACGCTGCCGAATGGCAACTCGCAATAGCTTATCCCTTGATCCGTAGAGAACAAACTAACGATGGAAAGAGGGGACTTTGTGAGCAATGAAGCTTCGGTAATAAAAGTAATTTCTTTTTGACTGCCCACAAAAAACGGCATATCGCTAGGCTTGTCATAAACACTAACGAAGTAAGGTTTCACTCCTTTCATTTGCTGCCTCAACACTTTTAAAGAAGCTAAAGCTCGAACCTCTGCCTTGTCGACCTTCTTACCCATTTGTTGTAGCGCAAACCGATAAGAAGAAACGGATATAGCAATGACAATACTAAAAATAGTCATCGCAACAAGTACTTCAACTAACGTGAAAGCTGTTTGCTTTGGTTTAAAATTGCCAAAATACATCTTTAAACTTCGCAACCTCATATTCATCTAGAGCATCATAAACCGTGGCCTCATACAGGACGATTTCACCCACTTCGGAGGACTGCCCATTCTCATCTGAAATCACACGCTGCGCTTTCTTCTTTTCTAAAACTTCAACTCCCCAGTTGAAAACCATACCATCAACAACAAGCTCCCCTTTGTTTTTGCTTAAATATTGATATTGGTATTGTATTTCGTCCAAAGCTAGCTCAACCACTTTGGCGCGAACAAGATTCCTATCCAGACGACTTTCAAAAAGGAAATACGATCGCATAACATAGGTTAAGCTCGTAATAGCGATGAATAGTAAAATGGACGCAATCAGAACTTCAATTAGAGTCATACCTTTATTAGATTTCACCATTTGACCCTTTTATTAGTTCCAAGCTGCTATGGCTAAATGCAATATAGGAAAGAGGAGATATTTCAAAGTCCTTTTCATTGAGTTTTACATGTTTGAAGTGCACCTGTTTTACAATTCGAACACTCTGACTACTTGGTACTTCAGAGTCAATATCGTCCTCGAGGCTAGATGGCTTGTCATCTTCACCCGAGCTCACCTCTGATGTTTCAAGCTTAGGCAAGGTAATGGTTAACGAAGTCTCTTGGCTTGAAATCAACAGACGCTGGTTGTTGTAAAAGGCGTATAGTCTCGCATACTCAAGCAAAGCCGTTACTTGCCGTTTCTCTGCCAAGTATCTTATTTTATCTAACTGTCCCCATAAATTTGGCAACACAATGGAGCTTGCAAGCCCTACAAGCGCAAGCACAATCAAAAGCTCCACCAAGGTAAAACCCTTTTTATTAGAAAGAGACATCGTTCATAGACACAATACTTAATAACATAACGATAACGACTGAGCCAACAATGCCACCCATTATCAATATTAAAAGCGGCTCCAATAGCGCTGTAAATTTCATTAACCATTGCTCGAAAGACTGTCGACTTCTCCGTGATATTTCTGAAAACGACATTTCTAAATTGCCGCTCTCCTCACCAACAGTGATCAGAGAAAGCGAAATTTCATCGAAAAGCTTCAGCTTAGCTACCGCTCCAGAAATACTTTCACCACTGGAAACCTCGACTTTTGTTTTCTTCAACTTATCGCTCAATTGAGGGTTGATAACTGTCTCACTTGCTAATTCAAGGCTGGACGAAAGGCTAACGCCACTTTCCAACGTAAGCTGCAAGGCAGTAGAAAATCTAATTCGATCTGAAAACGTAATTAGACTTTTAGCTATCGGGAAACCACTTAAGAAGTTTAGTAGCTTAGTTCTCAGTTGATGTTTTTGCAGGGCTAATGCAACTCCGATTGGAATACCAATGAGTGCAACAAATATAACGCCTTGATATTGAATAACCCAGCTCGACATATTTAACAGCAATTGAGTGTACTCAGGAACTTGATCCACCCCTTCAAACATTGCTGACATACTTGGTACTACAAAAGTAAAAATGCCCCAAATAGCTAAAATACAAACAATCAAAATAAAAATTGGATAGGTAGCAGCCTGCATTACCTTGCTTTTAAGTTCATATTGAAAGCGTAAATTCTGGCTCAATCTTTCAAATACTAAGGGTAGTGTTCCAGTACTTTCACCAATCTTTGTCATTTCAACGAATAGCTTAGGAAAAACATTAGGCTTATCTGCTAGCGAATCACTAAGAGAACCGCCATGCTTCAAATCAGATAATACCTGACGCCAAACTCCCCCTATCGCTGAGCTACTGCTTGCTTGAGCAAGTACGGCTATCGCTTTATCAATTCGTAGGCCATTATGTAACAGTGTCGCAAGCTGACTAGTCGCTTCTTCAAGTTCTTTCAAGCTGACTCGGTTACGTTCAAAAAGCGTACTATTTTCTTTTACTGATAACACAAGTTTAAAGTCTTCTTCCAGTTTAGCTTGCGCCGAAGCTAAACTGGTGGCATGGACTTCACCCTGTTCCACCATACCTGACTCATTAACAACTTTATATTTGAAGGACTTACTCACCCAGCCACCCTTAACACTTCATCAATTGTCGTGATCCCTTGGATTGCTTTGAGAAAGCCGTCTTCCTTTAACGTTCTTAGATGTTTTTGTTTCATCAGTTCATATAAGTTGTCTAAAAGCTTTTCATCTTTTGCCATTCTCTTTACGTCACTATCGCAGGGTAAATACTCCAAAAAGGCTACTCGCCCTTGATAACCTGTTTGCTCGCAATGGGAGCAAGCCGACGGTTTAAATAAAGAAATGGATTTCTCGGCTAACTTATCTAAGCCATATTTTGATACTAAAAACTCAGACTCTTGCGCAGACAGAGGTTCTTTACAATGCTCGCAAAGCTTTCTCGCTAAACGCTGCGCCATAATAGAAACAAGGCCTGCATTTAAAAGATATTCTTGGATCCCTAAATCTAGCAACCGCGTGTAGGCTGACGGAGCGTCGTTGGTATGCACAGTACTAAATACTAAGTGACCAGTCAGAGCTGATTGTAGCGCAATTTTTGCTGTTTCATTGTCCCGTATTTCACCAACCATGATAACGTCTGGATCTTGACGAACAATACTACGTAGACCCGTCGAGAAGTCATAGCCAATCTCTGCATTGACTTGAACTTGATTAACACCGGGAAGCTGATATTCGATTGGATCCTCTAATGTGACAATTTTAACATCAGGACTATTTATCTGACTTAGGAATGAGTATAGAGAAGTTGTTTTACCAGAACCGGTAGGACCGGTCATAAGTATCACTCCTGACGTCTTCTTGATATCAGCATTGATCTTTTCAATCAAATCTTCAGAATATCCTAGATTTGACAAATTGAAGCGTACAGCACTTTTAATCAAAAACCGCATTACTATACTTTCGCCTTCCCCTAGAGGAAGTGTTGAACAGCGGATATCTAAATCTGTCGCCCCCGCCTTCATTGCAATCTTTCCGTCTTGTGGTCTTCGCTTCTCAGCAATATCCATACCCGACAATATCTTTATCCTAGATACAACTGCAAGCTGTAAGCTATTAGGGATCGGTTCTGCTTCTTTTAAAATACCGTCAATTCTGTAACGTGCTCGATATCGACCATCGACAGGTTCAATATGTAAATCCGATGCACCAAGCCTAACGCCTTTATTGATTAGACTGTTTACCAAGTTGACAGTAGGAGCGCCTAATGCAAGCTCTTTAAGCGCATTAAGGTTTTCAGCATTTACTGGTGTCACTTCATGCTTAAAGATAAACGTTTTACAATGCTCTTTGAGCAGTTCAATCTCTTTGCTCGATAGCACATAAAAAACCACTTCGGCATTTAGTAATCTTAAATAGTCGATGACATGCGGACAATGTGGATTGCTAAAGCCAACCTCTATACATTTTTGACTTGCATTTAAAGGTATAAAGTCATTATTCAACAAAAACTCAACATTGATTGATTCTAATGCCGCTAGTGCATCATCTGAGTACTCAGGGATCCCCTGCCACACTTTACAACCTAGCAAAGATGCATAAAGGTTTGGAATTTTTTCTTCATCTAGCCATCCAGAGTTAATCAACAATGTATCTAGCTTATCATCGGTGTCGATTAAAAATCGTTCAGCCTGTTCTAGTCTTCCAGGCTCTAAGATAACATTATTTTCTACCCAAGACTTAACCTTAGAGTTCCACGTCTGCATCTTCACCTTCACCGCCCAACTTGCCATCACGACCTAAGCTTTTTAGCTGAAAATCTTCTCTGCCTTGCTCATTTGCTTTGCGTTCGTATAAATAGGCATTATTCCATGGATCTTTGGGAATAGCTTTAGAGAAGTAAGGGCCGTCCCACTGAGGTAAATCACTTTGAACGAGATCGTCCAAACTATTTGGATAGTAGCCAAGATCGAGTCTATATGCGTCCAATGCGGTGGATAATACTTGCATCTGCGCTCTGGCACTTGCCTCACGAGCTGAATCTACTTTACTAAACATCCTTGGCGCGATCACTGAGGCCAGCAATCCGAGGATAACCATTACAATTAACAATTCAACTAGGGTGAAGCCTTTAATGGCCTTACTTTTA
Source organism: Pseudoalteromonas sp. Of11M-6 (assembly GCF_022347905.1). Lineage (NCBI taxonomy): Bacteria > Pseudomonadati > Pseudomonadota > Gammaproteobacteria > Alteromonadales > Pseudoalteromonadaceae > Pseudoalteromonas > Pseudoalteromonas sp. Of11M-6. Next base: position 15,082 of record NZ_JAKRFW010000001.1, read on the forward strand.
TTAGTCACTTTGCATTCTCCAGAAATAACAACAGGGGCAATTAGCCCCCGCACAATCTACCATAGTGATTTTTTTAGTCCAGCTTTGCTGAGCTTAAAGTGTCGATCACACTGCTTAATTTTGTAATTTCGCCAGCACCAACCACAATTCGATAATCTTCAATTTTACCGTCTACTTGTTTACCAATAACAAAGGTTGGTGTTGATTTTAAACCTAACAATGCAGCTTCTTGTAAAGAAGTATCAATTGCTGCATGTACTTCTTTATCAACTACGCATGCGTCCAGCTTTTCTTTATCTAAACCAAACTTTTCTGCCATTTCTGCAGTTGTATCGTTAGATAGGTCATTGCCTAGTTCGAATAAGTAGTTCTTTACTTCTTCATATTGACCTTGCTTATCTGCACATTTGAGTGCCACAGCAGCAAATGGAGCGTTAGGGTGGATCTGTGCTAATGGGAATTCCCGCGCAACGTAGGCCACTTTACCACTATCTACAAATGTTTCTTTAAATTCAGGCCATACATTCTGTTGATACTTTTTACAGAAAGGACAGTGTAAGTCGGTATACTCCATTACCACAATATTTGCGTCTTTATTACCAATCCATTTTGCATCTTCTGCTACAACTAAAGTGTCAGGCTTAACCAATTCGGCCATACCAATACGCACAGCAATTTGTTGCTGATTTGATTTTAGCTTTTCAATTTCTTGCCTCAGCTCAGCGCTATTATCCGCTGGTTGGCAGCCTGCCAGAGCCATAAAAAATGCTGGTAAAATTAACTTCTTCATTACTTCAACCTTAAAAAAAAACCCCCGCATTCGCGAGGGTTTTTAGTAAACTAAATTAGTTTAAATTATTGTGACCACTCGTTTTGGTCAAGAACTGGCATTACACGGTCAACACCGCCAGTGATACGCTGTACAGATACACCGTGTACAGAATCTCTAGGAGCTGTAACAGTGAATGTTAGCGTGTGACGAGCGTTGCTTGATACAGCGTTAGATGCATTGTCACCTAGAGACTTAGCAGCGTAACCACCGTCAGCACCAGTGTAACCTTTTTGCGTTTCCGCTTGAGCGATTACGTCTGGAACGAAGTAAACAACTGAAGACTGAGCAGGAACCATACCTAGGTCAACTGCTAGTACTCTGCGCTTACCTTCAGTACCGTCAGCAGACTCACCAAATACGTCAACAGTAACTTCAGCTGATTTGTCGTGCTCGTTAGTTACACGTACAAAGTTACCTTCTGCGTTAACAGTGTAAGGAACTTTAAGAACCGCACCATTTACACCAACTTTGTGAGTAACAGGCTTCATATCACAGTGATCAAGATACTTGTCATCAGCAAAGTTAAGCTTGTAGTTAGTAGTAACTTCATAGTTGAAGTTCATGATCTTAGTTGAGTCTTTAGTTTCAACTGTGTAGAACGCTTGGTTGTATTGAGCGCCAAAACGTGGGTCCGTAGCAGCAGCAGGGTTAGCTTCTGCACCGTTAACAAACAAGTCTGTAGCTTCAGTATCATACACTTTCTTAGTTGCATCACCTACAGTGATAACACCTTTTGCAGTGCCTGTTTCTACAGCGATTGCATCAGCTGTTGATGTAACTGCATTTGCAGCTACAGTACGCGTGTCGTAGATACCATACTGTACGCTTTCGCCAGGAGCACCACTTGAAACAAAGCTAGTTTCTAGGTGATCATCTGCTGAAAGAGTGATTGCACGGTCAAGTAGAGTTGCGCGGTCATAGAAACCAGCTGGGTAGATTGCCTGTGTCTTGTTTACTGTTGAAGTACCATTTTCGTAAACAAACTCTGTACGAGCTACGATAGCTTGGTTTGCGTAGTCTTCACTTTCAGCGTTAACTTTAACTTCAGTTGACTCACTATCTTGTAGTGCATAGAACTGAGGTGAAATATCAACTAGCTTATGAGCAACAGACGTTGCACCAGTGATTGAACCACCGCCATCAGTAGTTGCGCTAGTTACTTTAAGCGTAACAGATTTAGTTGAAGTTGTTGATGTACATACATCATTTTCAATCTTAATGCTGATAGGCTTTAGAGTAGCTGCAGTTGTAGTATCAGCATTTTCTGATCTAGAAAGTACTAAACGGGTTCCTGCGCGAATTTCGATGTCTTTAGTTAGGAAAGTAAGCGTGTTAGAACCGTCAAAAACGCCATCCGCATCCGCTACCGCTTCGAAACCGTCATCAGCACCAGTAGCATCAGCTTCACCGTCTTTATCTTTAACTAGGTGGATTTTGTTCGCATTACCGTGGAAAATCGCACCATCTAGTTTAAATACTAATCTAGAACTTGAAGGGATGTTTGTTGTTGGTACGTAAACAATTTGAATGTCTCTTTCAGTAGCAGGAGCAGCTGATAGGTTAACATTATCAAAGTCTAGCGCTAAATCACCAGTTAGCTCGTAAGCTACCTTTGACTCTTTTGTTTGCTCAAGGTTAGTAGCAGATGCACCTGTACGTGAGCCTTCAGCAATACAAGTTGCGCCAGTATAACGTGTTTCAAATGCTTTGATGTGGTCTACAGCTGCAGCATCAGTTGTGTCGTAAATTTCGAAACAAGCTTCTGTACCTGCGTAAGCGTTACCTGCTAATACAGCAGCAACTGCAGCAGGAACTAAAGCGACTTTATTAAAACGCTTCATTTTTATCTCCATGTATCCGGTGGACACTTTATGTTTTCAGTTAATATTTACACACTCTGGACACCAGAGTATAGCAAAACGTTAAATAAGTTAAAGGGCCCGACCGATACTGCACAAACATGTAGCATCAAATCTAGGCTCTACCATTATGATAAGAACTAACATTTAATTCAAGCCCCATCATAAATTAAAATTTCTACAAAGTTAATAATTTCTCACAATAAATTGCAATCAACCACAAACTGTTCGTTTTGTGAACTTTAAGCGCTTACAACCTTTAATTAAGCCAGCGTTCACTTGAGCGCACACCACTTTACTCAACCATCAGAGGTTGTCAACACCTGTATGAGTAAAGTCAGTTTTTCCGTAAATAATTGTTAATAGGTTCTTTGACTTAAAGACAATTATTTAGTTGTTACTTTTTACTTGTTAAGTGTTGCAATTGAAGCAGCAGCTAGACCTAATTGATAAATAATCTGTGTTGCAGTACTCCAAAGCGTCAAGCTATCGATATGTTGAGCATCAAGCGGTACAACAATCGTATCACCAGGAGCTAGTTGGTTAGCATGACTACTCACAGCAAACCAAGTCCCTGAGCCTGGGAGCTCTACTGAACCATTAGCTTTGATAATATAGATCCGTTCATCATCCGCTTTTTGTTTTAGACCACCACTTGCTTTAATATAGTCATCAACTGATTTAGACGAATCAAATAAGTGCGTTGCTGCCAAGTTGACCTCACCAATAACACTGACAGAGTCTTGTACCGCAGGAATATATAGCGCATCTCCATCTTCTAGCTGTAATGCTTGTGTAGAGCGTTTGTCTAAATCAATAACAAGACGTCCTAACGCTTCAACTTTAGATAAATCTCTCAAAATCTTGTCCATATCTTCATATGGCATTGAGGTATTCGCAGTCGCGCTCTTCTGGAAAGTATTGGTAATAATATCGCGTCTTAGCTCTTGCGTTAAACGTTGGATTTGTGAAGTTTCTTTACGCTTAATGGACTCACGAGTAAAAATAGCCGCTTCTTTGTGTGCAAATTGGTTAAAGCCACCCACTCTTTCAAGCAGGCTATCAAGCGTCTCACCGCGTTTGATAGTATACGTACCTGGAAATTTAACTTCACCCACAACTTTAACTTGAAGCCTTTCCTGCCAATTAGGTCTAGGGAAGATGTTTACAGTATCTTTGCTGGTTAGCGCCTGTGTTGGATTCGCCAGTTCATTTACACCATTAAATTGGATATGTTCAACCTGTTTACCATCATCGTATACAACACGGGTCAACTCCACTTGCTCAAGATAAGCCGCTTCAAGAAATCCTCCGCCAGCCTGTACCGCTTTTTGAAAATTAGCATTTTTTGATAAAGGATACACGCCAGGAAACTTAACTTGGCCATTTACAGCAAATAATTGCGCTGGCTCTGTTGGTGTTGCCTGTCTTTGCAGCTTGGCTAGAATAGGTGCTAATAGCTTTTGACGACTAAAAACCGCATACTCTTCGTCTTCTACTTCTTTTGGCTCTTGGAACAGCGCATCGATACTTGTGATCAGCTCAACTTCTTCCTCAAGTTCGAACAGCTCATCTTCTTTTAAGCCGATATATTTTAAAAATTCATCGCGCTCAAACTGCTCCCACAGTTTTACGTTTTCACGCAATTTCAGCTGCTCTTTATTATAAGCAAGGTCTTCCAGCAACTGCTCTTCTTCTTCTTTCAGTTGATAGCGGCTAAATACAACAATACTGTCGTTAGAAACCAGCTCAATATCTCCAGATTTACCGTTAAAGATATCTTGCAAAGAGAATTGAATGATCTCAATATCACCTTCAAAGTTTACTTCACGGATAATCAGTGAGTACCCGAAGTCGGCGATAGATAACAAATCTTCCCTTGGCGCACTAAATACATCCTTTAGCGTCTTACCTTGGTGCCATTCATAATGCCCTGGGCTAGTTACTGCACCAACCACAGTTACAGTGTTTTGAAAACGAGTTGATGCGGCATTTACGGATATTTCATCACCGTTCTGCGGCTTATAACTCGTATTTTCAGTAAAGTTGTAGTTCAGGGTAATGCGCCTTCCATCACCGTTGTAACGTGATACGACTACTTTTGACTTGTTTGCGTTCGCTTTGAAACCACCAGACATGGCCATTACACTCTCAAGCGTGTCTGACTCTTTAAGCTCAAAGATGGCTTGGCGGTTAACTTCACCTTTTACTTTAATCTTCTTAGCTGCAGGCGGGATAAATACAACATCGCCAGGCTTTAGGACTACATCATCAGAGCTATCACCAAACAGCAATAAGTCGTATAAATCAAATGTGGTAACTAGCTTACCCGCTCGCTTTACTTGAATTTTTCTAAGCGAACCACTATCACTTACACCGCCAGAAACAAATAGCGCATGGGTCACTGTCGCAAGCGGTGAAACCGTATAACTACCAGGCTTGTATGCTTCACCCACTACCATAATGCGCATAGGGTTTAGCTCACCCATAGAGACAAAAGCTTGAACTCCGATCATTTCTTCTGATATTTTTTTTGTGATCAGTGCTTTTAGCTCTTTAAATGACAAACCAATAACGTGAACCGGGCTCAGGTTTGGAATTGCAAGACGCCCTTCTCTGTCAATTTGAACTTCATGTTCTTCGTTGGTTTTACCATACAAATTGATCTTCACCAGATCGCCAATACCCAACAAATAAGTATCAGGAATTGCAGCCAACTCAGAAGGCATAAATGTTAAAGGCTCACCTGCAAAAAGCTCATAACCAAAAGGCTTTAGCTCTTCCTGCTTCGGCTTAAACTTATCTTCCTCTTCTTCCTCTTCCAGCAATCCATTTTTGTTTCGAGGTTGAATCGAAGTATCTTTTTCTTCTTTCTCTTTATTGCCTAATGTTTTGCTATCTAAAGTACTTAGATCGATGCCATAGCGCTTCGCAAGGGCTTCCTGCTGAGCTTTAGGGAGCTTTTTGAACTGTTCTATTTGCTGTTTGCTTGGTGTCATCGCAACTGATTGGTGCGATATAAGAATAAAAACTGAGAGCAATATTATTCTGAAGAACTTCACTGAAATCTCTTCCATTATAGACTTTTGTTAAACTTTGAGCATTCTACCGAAGTTTGGAAGAATTAAAAGGGCACATGAGTGCCCTTTGGGAAGATACTTGTTAGAAACTGTAAACCAAAGTAAGTGAAGTTTCTGTATCAGTATTTTCTTTGCCATCCGCTACGTCAGAGTTGTGGATAATGTTATATGCCACTTTCATTTGAAGCGAACCATTTATTTTGGTTAACAGCGCCGTTTCAGAGGTTGTCTTAGTATTTGTATCACCGTATTCAATCGCGATAAGCTGTGTAAAACGCGCATTTTCTGAAATTTGCCACTGGTAATCTAGTTTACCAACACCAATGAACTCGCTTTCAGAAGTACCAGCTAACAATTCACCATCATCATCAAGTTCAGTGCTATCGTCTTGGTGCTCGAAGCGCTTTACACCAGGACCGATTTCAGCGTTAAGATACATATCGTCATTTTCGAATAAACGTTGACCGTAACCCACTGAAATAACTGCTTCGCTACGGTAAGCACCAAAATAATCTGAAACATAAGAACCAAACACAAATAGGTGGCTATTATCTTCGTTTAACTTATAGTTGCCTTGAACTGACGCTGAGTATTTTTCATTGGTACGAGATGTAATGTCTACACCAGCATCGTTTTCACGCGTGTCTTCTTTATAGAAGCCATCTAACTTGTACTCGTTGTTCCAGTTAGTTAGATTGTGTTTAGCTTTGATCCCGCCTTTAAGCGTTGTTGTCTCAGTGTTACCACTGGTGATTATCGCACCAACTTCACTGGTTACATCCCAAACTTTCTGTGGTTTCTTAGCTTTACCTTCTGCTGCTGCATTAGCGCTGGCAGCCATAAGAATACAACAGGTTAAAACCTTCAATTTCATTTCTAACTAACCTTTTACTGATCTTTGTGTAGGTGAACATCCATTTGCGGGAATGGAATGGTAATATTAGCTTCGTCTAGCGCAATCTTAATATTTTCCACAAGCGTGAAATACGTTGGCCAGTACTCTTCTGTTTTAACCCAAGGACGAACAACAAAGTTAACACTTGAGTCGGCAAGCTCCAGCACTGCTACCGTATAAGCTGGCTCTTTCAAAATACGTGATTCATTGTCTAGTACAGACTTTAATACCGCTTTTGCTTCTCGTAGATCGGCGTCGTAGCCAACACCAATTACAAGGTCAATACGACGTGTTTTTTCGCGTGAGTAGTTAACGATCGCACCGGACATAATGGCAGAGTTTGGCATTACAATTACTTTGTTATCAGGAGTACGAAGCTCTGTAGAGAAGATTTCTATCTTTTGTACACTACCGGCTTTGCCGCCAGCTTCAATATAGTCTCCTGACTTGAACGGACGCAGCATAATAATAAGTACGCCAGATGCAAAATTAGAAAGTGAGCCTTGCAGGGCAAGACCAACAGCCAAGCCTGCGGCACCTAAAATAGCAATGAATGAGGTGGTTTCGATACCTACCTGAGATAATGCCATAAGCAGCGTCGCGGCAAAAACAATCGCATAAGCAATATTGGCAACGAATGAGCCTACCGCTTTATCTACTTTGCGTTTACCAAATGCTTTTTCAGTGAGATCAGCACTGAGCTTAGCTAGTTTTAAGCCAACGAAGAAAATTATTAGTGCTATAACGCCTTGAAGCACATAGTGTAAGATTAAATCTGAGTTCTCATTAACCCATTTCCAAACAGCTTCCATACTCATCCCCCTTTTTATATTAAGCAGTTATTTATCATTAGATCGGCTGGATCATACATAGGATATATGAATATTTGCTGTATGCGGAAATAATCTCCGAAAAAAAACTTTTATTAAGTTTTTTCGATATTTCCCTTTGCATTTGGGAAAAACTTATGTATTATGCGCGCCACACCAGACAAGGTGTTCAAGTCTTTTGTGGCGGCTGTAGCTCAGTTGGTAGAGCCCTGGATTGTGATTCCGGTTGTCGTGGGTTCAAGTCCCATCAGTCGCCCCACTCTTTTTATAAATTCATTCCCATTTTATATTTTTACACTCACACCACTCCTAAACACCAGCGTAGCAGCGATTTTATATCGCGACTGAGAATAAAACCCTCGCTATATAAAGTAGCTCCTACACGACCAACACCAAACAACACGCACTAAACATCTGCGTAGCAGCGATTTTATATCGCGACTTAAGAATAAAACCCTCGCTACATAAAGTAGCTCCTACACGGCCAACAACAAGCACTAAACACCAGCGTAGCAGCGATTTTATATCGCGACTTAAGAATAAAACCTTCGCTATATAAAGTAGCTCCTACACGGCAAACACCAAACAATAAGCACCAGACATCAGCGTAGCAGCGATTTTATATCGCGAAAAAGATCTCAGCATTAAACCGGTTTTGCAGGTAAGGGAGTGATTTAGGCATAAAAAATGCCACCTTATTCAGGTGGCATCACACACGGGATTATTTCTACATACATAGAAATGCTTTACATTTTCTTGCTACGCTTTCTTTTTGATCTTATGACCTTTCACAGCGTAGAAGATTATAAATAGATAACAAGGTAACATTACAAGGTGTGCAATTTGCTGTGATTCCACTGTGCCAGATGTGCCCTTAGCTAAACCTAAGAATACTGGACCGAATGCACCACCGGCAATACCCATAACCAATAAACCAGAGCCTACACTGGTTAGCTTGCCAAGTCCAGATAATGCGAGCGGCCAAATAGCAGGCCACATAATGGCATTTGCTAAACCTAAAATAGCGACCATCAATAGAATATCAGGCAACGCTGATAATCCAAATAGATTTGAAATGACAAATGAGTCTGGGCTGCCAAATGAAATTGCTAGCGTGAGAAGCACACCAAGCACGGCAGATGCTGTTAACGCCCTCTCCTGCGATATTACTCTCGGGATCAATATAATACCCAAAATATAGCCCGTAACCATACAAGCCATAGTATAAGAGGTCATCACACTATATTTTTCAACACCCAGCGCTAACGCAAATGAACCAATCGTATCACCAGCAATCACTTCAACCGCAACATACAAAAACAGTGCGATCACACCAAGCTTTAGATTAGGATGAGATAGCGCTTCTCTCACTGAGCCATGTTCTTCTTCATCATCTTTTTCTATTTCAGGTAGTGGTGCAAACTTAATACCCAAGGCAAAAATACCAATAAATGCAGCCAAGCCTAAATATGGCCCGATAAGACCGTTTGCCATTGCATCGATATCAGCTTGAGTCAGCTCTTTACCTGCCATATCAGTAAAGTTACTCAGCACCAACGCAGTAAATACAAGCGGCGCAACAATACCAGCACCTTTATTCAGTATACCCATAATACTTACGCGCACAGCTGCTGACTCTTCAGGTCCAATACGCACCACATAAGGATTTACAGCAGTTTGTAACAATGTTTGCCCAATACCCATAGTAAATTGAGCAAACAAGAACAATGCAAACATTTGTGTTTTAGCCGCTGGAATATATAGCAACGCTGCACACATCATCATCGCAATTGCGATGGCCATACCATTTTTATAACCCACCTTGCGGATAACTAGGGCAGAAGGAACCGCGGTAAATGTCACCGCAATATAAAAAGAGAAAAGAATAAATGAAGATTGGAGAGGAGTTAGTTTTAATACTTGCTCCAAATATGGCATTAGCGACCCATTAAGCCAAGTCACAAAGCCAAGAATAAAAAACATGGCGGCGACAATTGCCATAGGGATCGCGTTACTTCGTTTTGTTGTATTCGACACGGTAGCTTCCATAAACATTACTCATCGTTTATTGTTTGTATGGCTTTTTGCCTTGTTATTTTTTGCTTTGCTCACTGCTTTCTTTACAAAAATGACAGCGCTGACATTTAACTTTACGTTAAAATCTATTTCATTACCAGTTAGAATTTGAGCAAAATTATCACCAAAAAAGGGCCAGTGCCCTTTTTTGCGATAAACTGAATACGAGGGTTTATTTCAACCCTGTGACACGGCTCGTATTTTTTTCTCCGGCTCGCGTTCTCAACAATACCTTACTTTCATCTGAGATACTCATCTGATCAGTATAAGGCTGCCAAGATTCGCCATTGTCTAAGCTCACTTCAATTGCAAGATAAGGGAAAGCACTATTCGCTTCAAGTTTACCCAACACCACCTTGGCACCAGGAACCGGAAGGTTTGGCTTAATGCCATCGTTTTGCAACTTTGCAATTTCTTTTAAAGACAAGGCTGCGGCAAAGGTTGAGAAGTCCTTATTTAACTCTTTTTGGTTAATACGACGCCCTTCCCAATCCGCTTTATGCCAAGCACGCTCCGCAAGCGAAAGCAAACGAGGGAAAATCAATCGTAACACTTGGTCTTCCGAGCGAATGGTCTCACTCCATATTTGCCCTTGCATACCAAGGATATTTTGCGGTTTTTTAAGCGCGGGCAACTCTCGACCAACTAAGGCTTCTAGGTTCACGATAGGCTCACGGTTTCGCGTGAAGTCCGCATTCGCATAAATATTATCTGGCATATACGAAAATGCTTTTTTCGTATCTGTATAACGAGTTGCCCAATAATAGCCGCGCTCTTCAGGGTGCGCTTCGTAAGGGTGATCAAAGTACAAATGTGTACCGTGAGACAAAATAACTTGGTAATTGTTGTTTGCAAAACGGTGAGCCCTGTCTGCAACCCCCCACTCCCAAATGTTATCCCAAGTATTTACCAAAAACTGTGGATTTGGGAATTCATCACGTTTAAAGGTCGTTGTGGTGTTATACATTAAGCCATCTTCCCAAGCGGCAGGGGTGATCCCACGCTTAGCAAGCAACTTTGCAACTTTTTGAGTAAAGTATGGTTTTAAATCATTAGGTCCAGCCACTCCGTTGTCGGCGACCGCAAATAGATCATTACATGCTGGTGATTCAGTCCATGATCCCTTTCCAACCTCATCGCCACCAAAATGGACTGTGGTTAGCATAGTGCCAGCATCGCGATACATTTCCTGCAGCTCATATACCACTTTCTCCATAAAGGCATAGCTTGAGTCCAAGCAAACATTAATAGAGTTATCTGTGTAGAGTTGCACGGTTAGATACTCTGAAGTGTCATCAATATCGTTCAGAAGATAGGCTTTGGCCTCTTGCGCTTTACCTGCTTCCATCAATTTGTGATAACGCGCTTCCATCGACTTAATCGCAGCACGAGCATGCCCAGGGCTTTCTATTTCTGGAATTATCTCGATATGACGCGCGGTGGCAAATTTAAGTAACTCGACAAAGTCCTCGCGAGAAAGGAAACCATTTCCACTTCCCGTTTTGAAAGGACCTGTGCCCAGTTGAGTCAGTAAGCACTCACGCTCTTGTAAATCAAAACAACGGAATGCGCCGACTTCTGTTAACTCAGGGAGCCCTGGGATCTCTAGTCGCCAACCTTCATCATCTGAGAAGTGCCAATGGAACTTATTTAACTTATAACGCGCCATCTGTTCAATTAATTTAAATAACGCATCTTTACCATGATAGTTACGGGCATTGTCGTAATGCATACCACGCCAGCTAAAACGCGGAGAGTCTTTGATCTCTACGTGAGACAAGGTAATTTCATTTTTACTATCGGCAGGAAATAGCGCAAGCAAACTTTGAATACCGTAAAACACACCTGCGTTATCAATACCCGTGATTTCAATCACGTCATCATCAATATCTAATGTATATGACCCAGCTTGGTTGTAGTCATAATCGCGCCCTAAACTTTTCGCAACTTTAAGGCGGATCGTCGGGATATTTCCTTCTGGCACGTGATTAGCTTCCGCTTTTAAATCCAGTCCATACTCTGACAAGTCTTCTTGAAAAACGGCGACTTCTGACTTCAAGCGTCCGGCAAAGCGGATCTGCCAGTTTTTGTTAAGGGTGATTTCGCCACGATTAAAGTCGATGTGCTCAGGCTTTGGAATGATACGTCTTAGCGCATCTTCTTTTGAGACCGAAATATTGCTTTGATTACGTTCAAAGCGCAGCGCTGCATTCGCTATCTGCGTGTAATCGGTAGGTGTATTGTATCTTTTCAGTTGGTTCTCACGCTCAAATGGCGCGACGAACTGTGTCATGTCTTCTGTATCAGTATTTGCAAAAATGACCGGCTTATTTTTACCTGACACAATAAAGGCACGCGGCATAAAATCGCTGTATGCAGCAACCCAAGCCGAACCATCAAAAGCTAACTTGAGCTTTTCACCGGCTTTTAAGCCAGCGAACGAATCGGTAGGGGTTATACGATGAAGGTCGCCATTAATATGCTCAAAGCGCAGACCTTCAGCGGTTTCCGTTGAAATATGACGAACTGAGTGCAAATAGATTTGCCAATCGCTTTGTCCTTTTGGTAGATCAACTTTTGAATTGTTAGTCAGTGTAATAGCACCGCTAAAACCTCCAGCACCATTACTGAAGTTATTTTCTACCGCAAATTCAAAATGCGTGTCACTTGCAAATTGCGCCAACTGCTGCTGCGTAAATGATGCCTGTGTATAGAACGAGCACCCAGCAATTATCGCCCCAAGCAAAGTCGTTTTTATTCTCATCTTTTGCTCCCAGTCTTCATGTTCAATTCAAAATGAACATCATTTAATCACTTATTGTTCCTAAACATCATATAAAAGTTAAAATGACAGCGCTATCATTATTTTTTCATATCCTTGTGTTAGACAAAATGAAGCTACTCTGATTTGGCTGTAAATACCATCAAATAGCGATGAACTTGACCTTAGAAATAGCGAGTGCTTGCAGAAAGTGCTGAAATGGATGTGATATTTAGTGAGAACTTCAGAGGATTGTAATTGGATGTCGTAAAAGCGGCGGATTTACTGCAGGAACACAATAAAACCGCCACGAATTCAAAATGTGAAATTACCAGATTTTCACTCTGTCTTCTGGTTTAAGATACATCTTATCGCCTTCTTTCACATCAAATGCCTTATAAAACTCTGGCATATTCGGCAGCACACCAATCACTCGATAATGACTTGGTGAATGCGGATCTGTCATTAGACGATTACGCAGCTCTTCATCGCGGTATTTGCGACGCCAAATTTGTGACCAGCCCATAAAGAAGCGCTGCTCCCCAGTGTAACCGTCAATAACAGGCGCTTTTTGATCACCTAGTGAAATTTGGTACGCTTTATAAGCGACAGTTAACCCGCCTAAATCACCAATATTTTCACCCAGTGTCAGTTCACCGTTTACACCCGCATCTTCAAACGGTTTAAAACCATTAAACTGCTCAACCAGCTTTTGGCTACGTGCTTCGAATTGTGAAAGGTCAGAGTCACTCCACCAATTACGTAGGTTACCATCACCGTCGTACTTCGCACCTTGGTCGTCAAAGCCGTGACCTAACTCGTGACCGATAACCGCACCGATTGCACCGTAATTTACTGCATCATCCGCTTCTAGGTTAAAGAATGGCGGCTGTAAAATCGCAGCAGGGAATACAATCTCGTTATTCACTGGGTTATAGTACGCGTTCACCGTTTGTGGTGTCATCAACCACTCGCTACGGTCCACAGGCTTGCCTAATTTATCGATCATCTCCTGATTCGCAAATTGACTATAACGTACGTAGTTACCGACTAGATCATCAGGATTGATCTCAAGTGCGGAATAATCTTTCCATTTGTCAGGATAACCAATCTTTGGCGTAAACTTATTGAGCTTATCTTTTGCAGCTATCTTAGTTTCAGCACTCATCCACTCAAGGCCATCAATCGCTTGATCAAACCCTTTAATAAGGTTTGCGACTAATTCTTCCATTCTAGCCTTAGCTTCTGGTGGGAAATACGACTTAACGTATATCTTGCCTAGCATTTCACCCAGTACAGAATTACTTGCATCCACCGCCTTTTTCCATGTTGGCGCTTGTTCTTCTACACCCGTCAATGTTTTACCAAAGAAACCAAACTTAAGGTCAACTACATCTTTACTTAGTAACTCAGCGTAGTCATTGGTAAAGTGGAATGTTAAGTAGTCTTGCCATGCTTCTAGCTTTGAATCTGCAATGATTTTAGACAGCGCTTCAAAGAAACTTGGTTGGCTTACAATAAGAGAATCCGTTTTAATACCAAGTGCGCTTAAAAATGCTGATGTATCAAAGTCAGGCATTAATTGATTAAACGCATCATTGCTTAGCTTGTTATAGGTTTTAGTCGCGTCGCGGCTTTCAACACGTGTCCATTGCGCCTCGGCAATTTGCTTTTCTAACTCAATAATATTTAGTGCAGCTTGGCCCGGATTTTTATGACCAGCCTTAGCTAACAATTGTTCGATATAGCGCTGATACTGCTCGCGAATTTTACTAAACTTTTCGTCATCTTTCAGGTAGTAGTCGCGATCAGGTAAACCAAGCCCTGACTGGAACATGTAGAGTGCATTTTCACTTGAGTTTTTAGCGTCATTATTAACATACCAACCGAATGGAGTGCTAGCACCGGTTAAACGCATTTTAGCAAAGATAGCTGGTAGCTCCGATTTACTCTTCAAGTCTAGAATTTCTTTCAGATAAGGCTTAACAGGGTTTAAGCCCAGCTCGTTTCTCGCGCCCTCGTCCATATAACTTTGATAAAACGCACCCAACTTTTGCTCATCGCTACCTACTTTAGCTGAGCCGTTGCTAGCAGCATTCTCAAGCACTTTACGCAGCGCTTTTTGTGACTCATCATAAAGCTGAGAGAAAGAACCATAATTTGATTTGTCTGCTGGGATTTTGGTTTTCTCTAACCAATGACCATTAACGTGAAAGTAAAAATCATCTTGTGCACGCACTGATTTATCAATATTTTCCAATTCGATACCAGAATTCAAAACCGCCTTTTGTGCTTCGGCTTGTTCCGCTGGTTTTTGTTGTTGTGTTTGCGGTTGTTCGCTACAACCAATCAATCCCAATGCAAGTGCAACACTTGCAGCGGTCAATGATAGTTTTTTCATTTTTATTCCCCTGATAGAGTTTCGCTTGTAAACGTCGTATCCCATTCATCTAGATAAAATAATGCTCAAATTACATACAAATGAATTGAATATAGACATAACCTGATGGCTTGAAAAGAATTCCTTCTAACTGTGTGTCCTCTCAAACTTCAGAGCAACGAAAGTCGTTAGCTGATGTTTATTTACACGTAAGCGGTCATTCACTAGTCTACCGATGCACATAGTGAATGACTATGACTCTGAGTGCTTAATTTAGTAACAAAGTTTGTCACTAATTTTTGCGCGTTTGTAATAATTCAACAATCGCCTTATTGGCCTCAGGAAACGTGAGCTCATGCAACTGTTCAACTGCAACCCATTGAGAAGGCTGCCCTTCTGCGCCATGAGCTTCACCAGAAAAGTCCTCAACATGATGAATGTATAAGCATACGGCTTTATCAGCATAGTCATGCTCAATACGCATTAGCTCAGATGAGTTATAGATCTCAATGCCTACCTCTTCTTGCAGCTCACGTTTCAATGCCGAAAAGACATCTTCACCGGCTTCCATTTTCCCGCCTGGGAATTCCCAAAGCCCACCTTGATGTTGATCTTCACCTCTCAAGCATACAAAGATTTGCTGATTTTTTTCAATCACACCAACGGCGACTTCAACACGTTTTTTTTGCATCATTTACTCCATAAAAAAAGCGACTTAGCGTCGCTTTTTATACAAATTTAGATTTAGGGCCTGTTATTTTAGTTTTCCGCAACACTGCTTAAACTTCTTGCCTGATTGGCAAGGACAAGGATCATTACGACCTACTTTTGGCTCATTTCTATGAGCAACAGACACGCCTTCTGGTGCATCACCACCTACGCGCTCAACCTCTTCGTGTTGATATTCACGTGGTGCTTGCTCACTCTTACGATGTTGCTCTTCAACTTTCTCAACATCTTCCTCAGCACGAACCTGAACTTTACTTAGTACGCTAACAACGTCAATCTTTAAGTTTTCAAGCATTTGTGAGAATAACTCAAACGACTCACGCTTATATTCTTGCTTCGGATTCTTCTGTGCATAACCACGTAGATGAATACCTTGACGAAGATGATCCATTGCCGCTAAGTGATCTTTCCAATGCTGATCTAGGCTTTGTAGCATAACTGCCTTTTCAAAGTGGCGTAATACATCTGGGCCTACCATCTCTTCTTTTTGTTTGTACGCCTTATCAACGTCTTCTACGATACGATCGCGTAGCACTTCTTCATATAGTTTACTGTCTTCTTCAAGCCATTTTGCAATCGGAAGTTCAACATGGAAGTCATTTTTCAAGCGCTCTTCAAGTGCTGGGATGTCCCACATTTCCGCCAGACTTTGCGGTGGAATATACTGATCAATAGTCGCATTCAATACATCTTCACGAATAGCGGTGATAGTCTCTGAGATATCGCCTTCTTCAAGTAGTTCGTTACGCTGTTCGTAAACCACTTTACGCTGGTCGTTAGCAACATCGTCGTACTCAAGTAATTGTTTACGAATATCAAAGTTACGCGCTTCTACTTTACGCTGTGCATTTTCAATGGCACGGTTAACCCATGGGTGCTCAATAGCTTCACCACGTTGCATACCTAGTTTGCGCATCATGTTAGTCATACGCTCACCTGCGAAGATACGCATCAATGCGTCATCCATCGATAGGTAGAAGCGGCTTGAACCAGCATCACCTTGACGACCTGCACGACCACGCAACTGGTTGTCGATACGGCGAGATTCGTGACGCTCAGTACCAATAATATGTAAACCACCTGAAGCCAGTACTGCATCATGGCGCGCTTTCCAAGCGGCTTTAATTTCTGCTATTTGCTCTTCCGACGGATTTTCTAATTTTTCAACATCCGACTGCCAGCTGCCACCCAGTACGATATCCGTACCACGACCAGCCATATTCGTCGCAATCGTTACCTTGCCCGGTAGACCCGCGTCCGCGATAATATCCGCTTCTTGCGCGTGGAATTTCGCATTCAGTACATTATGTTCAATTTTTTCTTTGCGAAGGAAGTGAGAAAGATACTCAGAACTTTCGATAGACACCGTACCCACCAACACTGGCTGACCACGTTCTTGGCAAGAACGAATGTCTTCAAGAATGGCTTCAAATTTCTCTTCTTGCGTTAAATATACAAGATCTGCACGGTCATCACGAACCATAGGTTTATTGGTTGGGATAACTACCGTATCTAGGCCATATATTGACTGGAACTCGAACGCTTCAGTGTCCGCTGTACCTGTCATACCTGCAAGCTTGTTATATAAACGGAAGTAATTCTGGAATGTGATTGAAGCCAAGGTTTGGTTTTCGTTCTGAATACGAACCCCTTCTTTCGCTTCAACGGCTTGGTGAAGACCCTCAGACCAACGACGACCTTCCATCGTACGGCCAGTGTGCTCGTCAACGATGATAACTTCGTTATCTTTTACAACGTAATCAACGTCTTTTTGATATAACTTGTGAGCACGAAGTGCTGCGTAAACATGGCTAAGTAATGAAATATTACCTGCTGAGTAAAGCGAGTCACCTTCTTCAATCAAACCACGCTCAGTCAGTAACTCTTCAACTTTGATTTGACCACGCTCGGTAAGGTGAACTTGTTTACCTTTTTCATCAATGGTGAAATCGCCATCGCCTTCCACGCCTTCTTCGTCTTCTTTTTCTTGCTGTACAAGATCAGGCACAATTTTATTGATTTCGGCATAAAGCTCAGAGCTATCTTCAGCAGGACCAGAAATGATCAGTGGTGTACGCGCTTCATCGATTAGGATTGAATCCACTTCATCCACAACCGCATAGTTAAGTGGACGTTGTACACGTTCTTCAATACTAAACGCCATGTTATCGCGCAAGTAATCAAAGCCGAACTCGTTATTGGTGCCGTAAGTGATATCCGCAGCATAGGCTTGCTTTTTCTGCTGTGGCATCATGCCTGGTACGTTACAACCTACAGTAAGGCCTAGGAATTCAAAGAGTGGACGGTTGGTCTCGGCATCACGCTTAGCTAAGTAGTCGTTGACGGTAATAACGTGAACACCCTTACCTGAAACCGCATTTAAATACGCAGGTAATGTTGCTGTTAGTGTTTTACCTTCACCCGTTCTCATTTCTGAAATACGACCTTGGTGAAGCACCATACCACCAATCATCTGCACATCGAAATGACGCATTCCAAATACGCGCTTAGATGCTTCACGCACCGTAGCGAACGCCTCTGGTAATAAATCATCTAGACTTGAACCTTGCTCAATACGCTGTTTAAATTCAGCCGTTTTTGCTTTTAGTTCATCATCGCTTAATTTGCCATATTGCTCTTCTAACGCATTGATTAAAGCGACTGTTTTTCTTAGGTTTTTGATGGTGCGATCATTACGACTACCAAAAATTTTGGTAAAAATATTTGCTAACATGTTTAAACCGTTTCACTCTGTGTATTGGCTGACCCATTTCTCTAAGCCAATGTGGTTAAGGCTGGGTCGCGCTTGTCCTGTTGGCGACAAAAGCGTTCCTAAATTCCGGTTTTCATTTTGCCAATTTAGGAGTGAGCATTTTGTATCTTGCCGAGTTAAAATTATGCCCTATCATACCAGACTCTTTGTTTCTGCAAACCTTATTGGGTAAATAATACCAAGTTCAATTGCAAGAAATCTTTACTGTTGGGCGTAAGCGTACCGTTGCAAGTGATAAAGTTTAGTTAGCATCTAACTCGACTCAGTTATTCGAGCACAGAGCTAAGCGCTTTCGACAACAAATGTTGGTACTTTTGGATTTCTCAAAAATTTGTCTCTGATATACTTAGAAGACTGAGAAACCACCAGTACGGAGTAAATTGACTCCGTATTATCCCGATATGGCGGTTATTTTTTATTTTTCAACCTATGGGAAGTAAGTCATTGGCTAAAAATCGCTACAATCCAAAACCGCTTGATGAAGTGATGGGTGGGTGGTCAGATAAACTCAATCAATATGGCCAAAAAAGCGCCCAAGCGGCACAGTTACAGAGCTGCTTGGAAGAGACTCTAGGCCCTATCCTGAGTAAGAAATGCCGTGTCGCTCACTACAAAGAAGGGACACTAACAATAGAAGCTGCTTCAGCAACGCTTGCTACTCGGTTAAACTTTTTGAAAATGGATATTCTCAGTGCATTTAGAAAAGTTGGATTACATGACTGTGCATTGGTTAAAATTACCACCAATCCAGAAGCTCAGCAGCGTCTCACCAACAAGGTGGAATCCCAATCTTCGACCTATCAAGCCAATCGCAGTATGAGCCAAGCCACTGGCGAGCATTTGCTAGCGCTGGCGCAGTCCGCTCCACCATCGCTTAAGGCGAAACTGGAAAGACTCGCTAAACACGCAAACACAACGCAAAAAAAATGACGCCTTAGCGTCATTTTTTTATCAAACTATTGGCTTAAAAGCCTTATGCCGTTGCGGTATTGATACCCGCTTCCATTCCTGGCGCTGGCATACTGACTGGCTCTTCGAATGTTGCCCACTCCCATGCTGACTCAGTTGCCATGATTTCACGAAGCAACATATTGTTTAGGCCGTGACCTGATTTATAGCATGAGATCTTACCTAAAATGTTGTGACCTGCCATAAACATATCACCCACACAGTCTAAGATCTTGTGTTTAACAAACTCATCCGCATAGCGTAGGCCATCAGGATTTAATACTTTAAACTGGTCTAAAACAACCGCATTATCCATGCTGCCACCTAAGGCTAGGTTGTTTGCATGCATGTATTCGATATCACGCATAAAACCAAAAGTACGAGCACGACTGATCTCTTCCGTAAAGCTTTGAGCGGTAATGTCTAATCCAATACGTTGGCGGCTAGCATTGATCGCAGGGTGATTGAAGTCGATTTCAAAGTCGATGTGGAAACCATCGTAAGGCTCAATTTCAGCCCACTTGTCGCCATCTTCAACACGCACTTTTTCTTTGATGCGAATAAAGCGCTTGGCAGCGTTTTGCTCTTCAATACCGCCTTTTTGAATTAAGTAGATGAATGGCAATGCACTGCCATCCATAATAGGCACTTCGGCGCTGTCTAACTCTACGATGAGGTTATCAATCCCAAGCGCAGCTACCGCAGCAATCAAATGCTCGGTAGTAGACAAGCGAACGCCGTCTTTATTTGTTAAACACGTACACAGTTGCGTGTCGCCCACAGCTTCCGGTGTTGTTTCAAAATTAACAACAGGGTCTAGATCAACGCGGCGAAATACAACACCTGTATTCACACCAGCTGGTCGGAGAGTGATCGTGACCTTTTCACCTTTGTGTAAACCTACACCTGTGGCTTTAACGACTTGTGCAATCGTACGTTGTTTAATCATATATTCGCCCACTTAAATTCTAGATAGGCGGCGGAGTATAACATAGTTCCACCAAACTGCCAATCTTTGTTTATTTTTTATACAAACCTTAGTCTGACTGCTTACGTAAAAAAGCCGGAATATCGAAGTAGTCACCTTTTTCTTTACTGTCGTTGCCTTTTGCGCTTGCTGAACTAGAAGCTTGTTGTGGCTTCTGTTCTTGCACTTGTGGTGCTGGCGCTTCAGTTGGTTGCTCCGGTTCTGCCGCTGACGTTTGTGGCTGTGTAAAGCTTGGCACATACATGCTCGTTTGTGAGCTAGTTTGTGTGCCACCTACCGCATCTGAGCCTGAGGCTTGTCTAAAGCTATTGTCTACAATACCAAATTGCGGACGACGGTCACCACCTAAGCCTGTAGCAACCACGGTCACTCTAAGCTCTTCGCTCATTTCAGGGTCAATAACAGCACCCACTACCACAGTCGCGTTCTCAGACGCTAACGCTTTAACATGGTTACCAACGACCTCAAATTCTTCGATAGTAATGTCCATGCCAGCAGTGATATTCACCAAAATGCCTTTCGCGCCAGTTAGATCAACATCTTCTAAAAGCGGGCTAGAAATCGCAGCTTCCGCTGCTTCTTGTGCACGATCAGGACCTGTTGCCGAAGCCGTCCCCATCATTGCAGTACCCATTGCTGACATCACGGTTCTCACATCCGCAAAGTCAACGTTGATTAGACCTGAGCGTGTGATCAGCTCTGCAATACCTTGTACCGCGCCATAAAGCACATCATTTGCTTTAGCGAAGGCATCTAGCAGTGTAGTCCCTTTACCAAGAACTTTAAGCAATTTGTTGTTTGGAATTGTAATAAGTGAATCTACAATTTCTGACAACTCAGCAATACCTTGCTCAGCCGCAGCCATGCGCTTTTTACCCTCGAGATCGAAAGGACGCGTTACTACAGCCACAGTCAAAATACCTAGTTCTTTTGCTGCGCGTGCAACAACAGGTGCGGCACCGGTACCTGTACCGCCACCCATACCGGCTGCGATAAATACCATGTCTGCACCTTCAAGGCTGCTCTTGATGGTTTCTAGATCTTCTTCTGCTGCGCTGCGGCCCACTTCTGGGTTTGCACCGGCTCCAAGACCTGAAGTAATTTGAGTACCCAGCTGTACAGTAATATCCGCTGAAGAACGACGTAACGCTTGTGCGTCAGTATTCGCTACGATAAAACGTACGCCTTCAATTTCTTGGTTTACCATGTGCTCTACGGCGTTACCGCCGCCGCCACCGACACCGATGACTTTAATGACAGCTTCTTCGCTGTGCTGTTCCATAATATCAAACATCTTCACTCTCCGACTTGAGTATTAAAACTCGCCTTGGAACCATTTTGTAACACGGTTCCACCAACTCCCCTCTGCATCTACTTTCGACTTCTGTGCATTCATCGATTGTAGTGAACGGCCGTATTGTAACAAACCTACCGCCGTTGCATATGCAGGGTCATCCACATAATCTGTTAATCCCTTAATGCCAATTGGCTTCCCTATTCTTACTGGCATTTGGAATATATCTTCTGCGACTTCTTGTGCACCTTGCATCTTGGCGCTACCGCCTGTGATAACAAGACCTGCCGCAATTTGATCTTCAAAACCTGAGCGACGTAATTCTTCTTGTGCAAGCTCAAACAGTTCTCTAAATCTTGGCTCTACCACTTCAGACAAAGTATGACGAGACATTACCCGCGCAGGACGCCCACCAACACTTGGTACTTCGATAGTTTCTTCGCTTGATGCCATTTGGCTCGACGCGAAGGCATATTGTACTTTCAGAGACTCGGCATGCGAAATAGGTGTTCTAAATATTTTTGCTATATCGCCCGTGACCTGATTGCCCGCAACTGGGATCACGGCAGTATGACGCAACGCTCCATTCACATAAATCGCAATATCCATGGTGCCACCACCGATATCTAATACCGCAACACCTAGCTCTTTTTCATCTTCAGTCAACACTGAGTAACATGACGCCAAGGCGTTAAACGTTAATTGGTCTACCTGTAAACCACAGCGTTCAACACACTTTTCAATATTCTTTGCCATGTCATTCGAACACGTAATGATATGTGCTTTCGCTTCCATCCTTACGCCACTCATACCTAGCGGGTTTTTGATCCCCTCTTGCATGTCGATGCTATATTCTTGCGGCAATGAGTGCAGCATTTTGCGTTCGGCAGACATAGGCACAGAACGTGCAATGTGAATAACATTGGCAATATCATCGTCTGTGACTTCAGCATTGTTTATTGCCACCACGCCACTTTCGTTTTGACACTGAATATGTTTGCCTGAGATCCCCAAATAAACCGAGCTTATTCTGCAATCGGCCATTAGCTCTGCTTCATCTACAGCGCGTTTAATAGACTCAGAAACGAGGTCTAAATCGTTTACCCCGCCCTTATCCATGCCGTGAGACTCTTGGCGTCCGACACCGACAATACTAAGTTGATTGTCCACAGTGATCTCCCCAACTGTGGCGACGACCTTTGATGTGCCAACATCTAATCCAATCACTAAGTTTCTTTCTGCCGACTTTGTCATGCTTCACTCTTGTTATTTTGTTGTTCTTGCTGCTCAGTAGGTTCTTTCCAACTCACTGCCAGTCCCGTGTCGTAGCGTAAATCAATGACATCGATTACTTTACCTTCAGGGCGTTCCATACGTGGATACACGTCGATAAAACGTTGTACTCGTTTGGCTTTATCTTCACGCCCTAAATTTAAGCGGATCCCATTGTCCAGCCATAGCTGCCAAGCAAATCGTTCTGAAAGCGCTAAACTTTCCAACGTAAACTGATTTACCGCCAACAAGGCTTTAAACTGCTTAAATGTTTGCCATGCTTCTTCAGCACTTCCTTCAGGGCCATATAATTCAGGCAGCCCTTGCGGCAATTTGTTACTACTCGCTTGGAATACTTCGCCATCATCATTGAGTAATGAATCGCTATTCCAATGCGCAACCGGCTGATGTTCCACTACATAGACTTGCAGCGTATCCGGCCATTGTTTTCTGACTGACACTGTCGCAATCCAAGGCAAAGACTTTACCGCCTTGTGGACTGCTTTTACATCAAGCTCAAAAAAACTATTTAAATCTGCGGTTTTAATTGCCGCCACAATGTCATCTTCATTGGTATAATGCGGTTTACCGAGCACTTTGAGTGTTTTTATTTGCGCATCATGATGTGCAACTAACCAATCACTTACCCAGTATGTTCCTCTTACCAATGTAAAAATCACCACAAAGAAGAAGCTAAGTCCCCAAAAAAGGGGCCAGTTCACTCTTGAACCGATCAGCTTCAACCCTGCCAAAAATGCTCGCATATTAAAGCGTTTGCTCCAAAATGCGAACAACTAATTGTTCAAAACTTACACCCGTTGCTTTTGCTGCCATCGGCACCAACGACTTTTCAGTCATACCAGGTACAGTATTTACCTCGAGTAGATAGAAATGACCTTGCTCATCTTGCATGGCGTCAACACGTCCCCAACCAGTGGCACCAACCAATTCAAAAGCGTGCTTTGCCATCACTTGTAATTGCTCAGTGTGTGCAGCGCTAATATCCGCCGGACAATAATATTCGGTACTGTTGACTTGGTATTTCGCTTCATAATCGTAAAAACCACGAGGCGTACGCATTTCAATAACAGGCAATGCCTCTTTAGCGAGCATAGACACGGTAAACTCACGTCCAGTGATCCATTGTTCAACGAGAACTTGATCGTCAAACTTAAAGGCATTATTTAATGCCGCAGTCAGGGTTTCTTCGCTGTCTGCCTGAGCCATACCTATGCTCGAGCCTTCGTGACTTGGCTTTACCATGACTTTGCCAAACTCAGCGATTAGCGCCTTAGCGTCAAAACCCGTCTCTTTGCTTACGACAGTATAAGGTGCCGTACTTAACTTGGCAGACTGAAATAGATGCTTACAGCGGACTTTATCCATCGCAAGCGCACTACCAAGTACACCGCTTCCTGTATATGGTATTCCCATAAACTCAAGCGCACCTTGAATAGTACCATCTTCACCGCCACGGCCATGCAGTGCAATGAATACGCGATCCACACCTAGGTCTTTAAGTTGCCATAAATTACGTTCTGCTGGATCAAAAGCAATCGCATCTATACCTTGATTAACGAAGGCATTTAGCACTGCATTACCAGACTTTAGCGACACCTCTCGCTCTGCTGAACTACCGCCAAGTAATACGGCTACTTTTCCAAACTGACTACTCATAATTCACTCTGTTTTAACTGCGCTATCGATAGCCCGGTGGCGGCTAACTGCTTCACGATTTGACCTATATTGCCGGCCCCTTGCGTCAACACTAAATCACCATCTTCCATGGTGCTTGCCAACACTTTCGCCAATTCACCATGGTCACTGATATGGATCGGCTCAACGCCACGTTGACGGAGACTACGGCACAAACTTTTACTATCCGCACCAACGATAGGCGCTTCACCGGCACTATATACATCTAACAGCAGTAGTTTATCAACATCGCAAAGCACTTTTACGAAATCTTCATATAAATCGCGTGTTCGACTATAGCGATGTGGCTGATAAATCATAACCAAACGCTTATCAGGCCAACCAGACTTAGCGGCTTTTATCGTCATCGCAACTTCAGACGGATGGTGACCATAATCATCAACCAGCATCACCTCACCCACTTCATTATTGAATGAGCCGTAATGCTGGAAGCGACGTCCTACACCTTCAAAATTGGCTAGCGCCTGATAAATCGCTTCGTTTTCAATATTGTGATCTTTTGCAACCGCAATAGATGCCAGCGCATTCAATGCGTTGTGCTTACCTGGCATATTTAGCTTCACTTCAAGTAACTCACCGTCTTTGGTTCTGACTTTAAAGTGTGATTCACTTTGTGTTTGCTTGAAGTCCAATAACTGATAATCCGCATCGTTAGCCTCACCATACGTGATTGTCGGCCTTGCAAAGCGTGGCAATAATTCTCTCACGACTGGCGAATCGATACACACCACCGCCAGACCATAAAATGGTAAGTTATGGATAAACTCGATGTAGGTGTCTTTCATTTTTTCGAAGTCACCCTCGTAAGTATCCATGTGGTCTTCTTCGATATTTGTTACCACCGACACCATCGGCTGCAAATGCAAAAACGATGCATCACTCTCATCCGCTTCTGCGATAAGGTATTCACTGCTGCCCACTTTGGCATTACTACCAGCACTATTGAGCAAGCCACCGATAATAAAGGTTGGATCCAGCTCAGCCCGCGCAAAAATACTCGCAATCAGGCTCGTCGTTGTGGTCTTACCATGTGTTCCAGCTACCGCAATCCCGTGACGAAAGCGCATCAACTCGGCGAGCATTTCGGCGCGACGAACGATTGGCGTACGGTTTGCCTTCGCCGCTTGGATCTCTGGGTTTTGGTCGTTGATGGCACTCGATACCACAACCACATCGGCCATTTTTACATTTTCAGCTTGGTGGCCGATAAAGATCTCGGCGCCCATATTTGTTAATCGCTCTGTCATCGTACTTTTGGCGATATCTGAGCCTGTAATTCGGTAACCTTCAAAGGCCAGCACTTCTGCAATCCCACCCATACCAGCACCACCAATCCCGATAAAGTGGATGGTGTTGATACGTCGCATTGCTCTTCTGCTTGAAGCTTCCATTTAATATCCTAGTTCGATAATTCTGTACAAATTTGGGCAACTTTCGCTGTTGCCTCCGACTTACCGCATTGTCTCGCTTTTGCTGCCATGGTCGCAATTTTTTGCGGCTCAATAACAAGTGGCTGCAGTGTCGTTGCTAGCGTTTCTGGCGTCAGTGCAGTTTGCTGTAATATATAAGCAGCCCCAGCCGACACTAAAAATTGCGCGTTAGCCGTCTGGTGATCGTCAACGGCATGTGGGAAAGGCACAAAAATCGCCGTTTTCCCAGCTGCGGCTATTTCACTCACGGTAAGCGCACCGGCACGGCAAATAACCAAGTCAGCCCAAGCGTATGCGGCATCCATATCATGAATGAACTCGCTGACCTCAGCATTAATGCCTGCACTTTCATATCGTTGTTGTGTATCGTCTTGGTTATGTTTACCGCTTTGATGGCGAATATTTAATCCGATACTGGCCACCTGTAGCTTTAGTAACTTGAGTCCTTCTGGCACGGTTTCATTCAGTGCTTTTGCTCCCAATGAACCACCGACAATTAATAGATTTAACGGCACTGAAACGGGTTTATCGCTAATCTCAGCAACACTTGCACGTACCGGATTCCCCACAACCTGAGCGAGCTTTTCATTGAATGCGCCGGGAAAACCCGCTAATACGCGACTCGCAATTTTCGCCAGCAACTTATTGCTCATACCCGCAACCGCATTTTGCTCATGGATCACCAAAGGGATCCCAAGCAGTTTCGCAGCAACACCTACAGGGCCAGTTACATAACCGCCCATGGCTAACACCACATCAGGTTTGCGCTGTTGTAAAATACGCTTTGCTGCAAGTATCGCTTTTAAAACCATAAATGGTGCGGTTAGTAATCGTTTGACCCCGTTACCACGGACGCCTTTCATGGCAATAAAATCAATTTCAAAACCGTAACGCGGCACCACATCGGCTTCCATTCGGTCCGCAGTGCCAACCCAGCTCACTTGCCAAGCCTGCGCCTGTAAAAATTGTGCCACTGCAATACCTGGAAAAATATGTCCACCTGTACCGCCCGCGACCACTAGAAGACGTTTTATCATCGCCTACCTCCACGGGATGTTGCCTGCCTTGTCGACATTTTTGTCTCAAAATCTATACGTTGTAGAATGCCTGCCGCAATTGTCATCACCCAAAGGCTAGAGCCACCGTAAGAAACAAATGGCAGTGTTAAACCTTTAGTGGGTAAAATGCCAGCGCTCGCACCAATATTAACGACTGCCTGAAAGGCAAACCAAATACCAATGCCCAAGGAAAAATACCCTTCGTATTCTTTACCTGCTTTAAGGGCCTTTTGCCCGATAAAAAGCGCTCGAGTAACCAATACGCCGAGTACAATAATAATGCTAAATACCCCAATAAAGCCCAGTTCTTCCGCTATTACAGCAAAAATAAAGTCATTATGTGCTTCCGGCAAATACTGTAGCTTTTGTATGCTATTACCCAAGCCTTGACCAAACCAGCCACCTTGGCCGTATGCCATTAGGGATTGTACCAATTGATAACCGGCGCCAAATGGATCTTCCCAAGGGTTTAAAAAGCCCACGACACGCTTCATACGATATGGCTCAATGATGATAAGCAGTACCACCAAAGAGACACCGGTAAGCATTAAGGTAAAAAACTGCCAAAGCCTTGCACCGGCTAAAAACAACAAGCCAACGGTCGTCACAAACATGACCACCACAGTACCTAAATCTGGTTGCATCAGAATTAAAAACGCATACACCGCAAACACAATCATTGGCTTGGCGAAGCCTTTGATGTTTTCTTGTACTTCATCGCGTTTACGTACCAAGTAGCCGGCAATATAGCTGAAGAAAAATAGCTTAGATGCCTCCGCTACTTGCAAACCAAAAGGTCCAAGCGGGATCCAGCGTCTTGCACCATTTACTTCGCGACCAATAATGAGTACCGCCACTAACAGTACCAAGCCAAAAAGCAGCAAATATGGATTACTGCGTTTCCACCAAGTCATTGGCACACTTGTCGCGAACCAAAAGAGAATAAACGAGCCCACTAAAAAGATAACGTGGCGAATGGTAAAGTGAAAAGGGTTATCAAATAGTCGCTCGGCAACCGGCATAGAAGCACTTGTCACCATCACAAATCCCACTCCAATAAGCATGAGCATGCAGTACATCAAAGGTACGTCAAATAAGCTCTCGGACTGGCGAGGCGTTAGCGCCTCTTTGATATCAGCGACGTTAATCAAGCATGTTCCCCCACTAAACGGACGAACTCATCCCCACGCGCCATATAGTTTGGATACATGTCTATGCTGGCGCAGGCTGGTGCTAATAATACAATATCACCATTAGTCGCTATCGTTTTTGCCGCCAACACGGCTTCTTCCAAATTGTTGACTTGATGGCTATTGCGCAGCAGTGGCATAAACTGTGCACCGTCTTGCCCGAAACAAAATAGCGCTTTGCAATGCGTAGTGAGTGGCGTCTTGAGTGGAGAAAGATCTGCCCCTTTCGCATCACCACCCACGATCAAAATAATATTTTTGCGACCTGAAGCTAAAGAATCAATAGCGGCGACCGTCGAGCCAACATTCGTTGCCTTCGAATCGTTGAAGTAACGAACCCCAGCAACATCGGCAACCAACTGACAACGATGAGGTAACCCCGTGAAACTCGCAAACGCGCTGGCAAATACCTGCATAGGCAATTGCATCGGCGCTAATAATGCTAATACCGCCAAGGCGTTAAATTGATTATGTCGCCCCACCATCGCCAACGTTTTTACCGCTAGCAGTGGTGTTTGTTTGTGTGCGAAATACGCCTCACCGTCAAAGGTCATTAAGTGATAATCCCCCTCAGTGAGAGATACACTGCTGCCTTGCCCATGCTGCGCAAAGGTATAATGATCTTCAGCATTAAAGACAATATGTTCAACATGCTGGTAAATACGTTGCTTCGCTTCAATATAAGCTTGAAAATCAGGATAGCGATCCATGTGATCTTCAGTAATATTGAGGATCATTGCCGACAAACAAGCCAAGCTATGAGTGGTTTCAAGCTGAAAACTAGACAGCTCAAGTACATAAACATCATGCGGCTGCTCTAACAACGACAGCACAGACGTGCCAATATTGCCGCCAAGCCCAACTTTTAAGCCTGCGGCTTTCAATACTTCTGTCGCGAGCGTAACAACGGTGGACTTACCGTTAGAGCCCGTAACGGCAATCACAGGGCGGGTATTAAGGCGTGCAAATAGCTCGATATCGCCGATGACTTCAACGCCTTCGGCAATGGCTGCGGCAACGCTTTGTTCAAATAACGGGATCCCTGGGCTGATGATAATCAGATCCGTTTGCGCCAAAGCGGCATCAGCAAGATTGCCAAATACCGCTTCACATTCAGGCGCGTTGTGACTTAGCCAGTCCGAGCCCGGAGGCACTGGACGACTATCAACCACTTTTGGATTAATACCGTGCGACAGCAGAAAACGCACAATCCCCTGTCCTGTGACTCCAAGCCCCAGTACCGTGACATGCTTTTTCTGTAATTGCTCAATATACGTCATTATCTAATCTTCAACGTCGCAAGACCGGCCAAAACCAAGATAATCGAGATGATCCAAAAACGGACTATCACGCGAGGTTCAGGCCATCCTTTTAATTCGTAATGATGGTGAATAGGGGCCATTCTAAAGATCCGCTGACCTCTGAGTTTGTAAGACCCTACCTGTAAAATCACGGATAATGCCTCCATCACAAATACACCGCCCATAATGATCAGCACTAACTCTTGGCGTACTAAAATAGCGATGATCCCGAGTGCACCACCCAGCGCCAATGAACCCACATCGCCCATAAAAACTTGTGCCGGATAGGTGTTAAACCATAAGAAACCAAGACCTGCGCCAACAATCGCCGTACATACCACAACCAATTCACTTGTGAGTGGCAAATGAGGAATATGAAGGTAGCTTGAGAAATTCGCGTTACCAGTAACGTAAGCAATAATCGCGAGTGCTGAGGCAACCAAAATGGTCGGAACAATGGCGAGTCCATCCAAACCATCAGTCAGGTTAACTGCGTTTGACGTACCCACAATCACAAAGTAACTCATGACCAAATAGAACAAACCAAGTTGTGGTAATACATCTTTCAAAAATGGCACGACTAGCGTGGTTTCCGCAGCGCTGGTAGACGTAAAGTACAAAAATGCCGCCGTAGAGATCGCAATAACCGACTGCCAAAAGTATTTCCAACGTGCGATTAGGCCTTTACTGTCTTTTCTGATCACCTTGCGGTAATCGTCCACGAACCCAACAATACCTAAGCTGCCAATGACAAATAACGTCACCCATACATATTTGTTGCTAAGGTCGCCCCACAGTAGCGTACTGGTAAAGATCGCAGCAAGAATTAACAGTCCACCCATAGTTGGGGTACCCGACTTGGACAAGTGCGATTCAGGGCCATCATCACGTACGGTCTGACCAATCTGCATGCGCTGTAATGCAGCGATGAGTTTAGGGCCAAAATACAACGAAATCATTAAGGCCGTTAAAATGCCTAAAATCGCCCTCAACGTAAGGTAAGAAAATACGTTAAACCCAGAATAATATTGGGTAAGATACTCGGCTAGCCAAACTAACATGATACTTCTCCTGTCTCGCTATCCGACTGGCCAGCGTTTACTAATTCTTCAACGAGCAGTTCCATCCGCGCACTACGTGATCCTTTAACGATAACGGTGCATTGTCCTGATTGCTCGGCCAATACAACCCGTAACGCCTTCATTAAGTTCTCGCGAGTCGAGAAATGACGATTTGGCTTTTCAAATACATTGCTAGCGCTGCTACTCAGCACCCCCAATGAAAACAATTCATCAATGCCTTGCTGCTTAGCATACTCGCCGACTTCACGGTGATATTCGCGAGCATCTTCACCCAGTTCTGCCATATCACCCAACGCCAATACTTTATAGCCAGACATAGACGCCAGTAAATCAATCGCCGCGTTGACAGATTTCACGTTTGCATTGTAGGTGTCATCGACGACACGCAACGTGTCCGAGACTTGGATCATGTTGACACGGCCCTTTACTTCAGCCATTTTTCCAAGACCCGTTGCCACCTCACTTAAGCTTGCGCCAAGCTCGGTTGTCAATGCAGCCGCAATCAACGCATTGCCAACGTTGTGCTGGCCACTAAGCGGTAAACTAATGGTGGTACGCTCTTCTCCCAGACATAGCGTGAAGGTAGGGCGAGCTAGCTCATCCAACTCAATTGCTTCCACCCAAATATCAAGCTGAGCATTTAAGCTATAACGTTTCACTTTAGAAACAGCTAAGCTTTCCTGCCACATCTGAGCATAATCGCTATCCGCATTGATGACTGCGACACCGTCAGCTTTTAGGCCTGAGAAAATCTCACCTTTCGCTTTTCCTACGCCATCAATTGAACCAAACCCTTCGATGTGGGCTGGTGCGACGTTACATACTGTCGCCACGTCTGGACTTACTAATGCAGTGGTATAAGCAATTTCACCCAAGTGGTTAGCGCCGAGTTCTATCACCGCATATTCATCATCTTCACTTAAGCGCAATAGCGTCAACGGTACCCCGATGTCGTTATTAAAATTACCTTTCGTCGCAAGGACTTTGCCTTTTTGCGCCAAAATCGCCGCACACATTTCTTTCACTGTGGTTTTACCGACACTGCCGGTAATTGCAATGGTTTTAGGGGCGACAGTTTCAATCACTGCTCGGCCAATTTGGCCTAAAGCAATGCGCGTATCTGTAACAACAAACTGTGGTAAATCGATATCTTCATCGTGCTCAGAAACAATAGCTGCGATAGCACCGTGTGCTTTGGCCACACCCAAGAAACGGTGGCCGTCAAAGTTAGGCCCTTTAAGTGCTAGAAATACCTCTCCAGACTGTATTGTTCTGGTATCAGTATTAATATTGGCGACTGCCAAATTCTCCCCGTCGTAAGGGGTTTTTAAGACTGCTGCAAGCCAAGAAAAATCCATCTTGATCATGCCTTTTCCCCTCGTAAAATCGCTGCAACGCATTGCCTATCACAAAAATCAATGCGCTCAGTACCTATAATTTGATAATCCTCGTGCCCTTTCCCCGCAATCAGCACCACGCTGTTTTCATCAGCTAGGTCTATCGCGTGTTGAATGGCTAGCCCTCTATCTGGCTGGCAGACAGCATACTCAGGGTGGATGAGTCCTGCCTTAACGTCGTCAATGATTAAATTGGGATCTTCGCTTCGTGGATTATCACTGGTGATCACCAGTTTATCTGCATATTTCTCTGCAGCTCGCGCCATTTCAGGACGCTTACCTTTATCTCTATCACCACCGCAACCAAACACACAGATAAGATTGCCCGGAACATGTGCTCGCAAGGCTTGTAGTGCAAGTGCCAAAGCGTCTGGGGTATGGGCATAATCAACAATACACGTAGGCTTTTCAGGGGCACTAAATGGCTGCATGCGGCCTGCAACTGGCGCGAGCTGGCTGCAAGCTTCGCTTAATGCTTCAAGACTTGCGCCTTGCAATAGTAAAGTCGCAATCGCAGCAGCTAAATTATAAAGATTAAACTCACCATACAGTGGCACACTGACTTCACATTCACCCCAGCAGGTTTTTAATGTCGCCGTCAAACCATTTGGGTGTGCCGACACGGCATCAAAGAATACATATTGTTGGTAGCTATTTTTTTCACTCCAGCGACCGTAAACAACCACTGTATCGTCATTAAACTCAGCGGCCCAACTTGCACCCACTTCATCGTCAATATTGATGACTTTGTGATTTGGCGCACAGCGAGTGAATAGCAGTTTCTTAGCTTCTGCATAGCTTTGCATATCACCGTGATAATCTAAGTGATCGCGCGTCAAGTTGGTGAAAACAGCCACATCAAAGTCGCATTCGTCAACTCGACCTTGCACCAAGCCATGGGAAGAGACCTCCATCGCGACTTGATCATACTGTTGCTGTAAAAACGCCAAAATACGTTGTAAATCTACGTTTGACGGCGTGGTGTTTGCCAGCGGAATAAGGCTGTCTGGTTGACCATAACCAAGCGTACCTATCACAGCACCAGCACTACCGATTAGGCTGGCTAAATTGGCAATCATCGCTGTCGTGGTAGATTTACCGTTGGTGCCAGTAACGCCTGTGAGTTTGAGCTTTTTACTCGGGTATGCATAAAACTGCGCTGCAATTGCCGCCAACTTATCGGCAAGATTATCGATAAAAATCGCTTGCTCTGGTGCAACATTAAGCTCGCTTCCCGTTTCTGCAAGCACACATTTAGCGCCTTGCGCAACGGCACTGGCGGCATATTTAGCACCGTCTTGGGCATGACCTTGCAGTGCAACAAAACAATCACCTGGTTCAATCGCTCGACTGTCTATGCGCAGATGCTCAACCTTAACAGGGGCAATATTGACACCGTAATCACTGAGTACCTGAGCCAGATCACGCATCGTTATCTGCTCCAGAAATATAAGCCACGCGCTCTTTATCAGGCGCTACATTTAAAATTCTCAGTGCATTAGACATTATTTCAGCAAAAGCAGGCCCTGCGGTTTGACCGCCATAGTAAACATCTCCCGCCGGTTCATTAACCATCACCACAACCGCAAGCCTTGGGTCACTTACCGGTGCAACGCCCGCAAAGTAACCAACGTACTCATCACCATAGCCACCCGCCACGGCTTTTTCTGAAGTACCTGTTTTACCAGCGGCACGGTATCCATCAACTTTTACGTTGTGGGCAGTACCACCACGTTCAAATACTGACTCCATCATCTCTACCACGGCATGTGTATCTTGCTCGCTAAAAATACGCTTACCTTCAGGAATTTCATCTTGCTTCACAATAGTGAGTGGTCGCAAGATACCGCCGGCTCCAAACATGGCGTAAAGTCTCGCCATTTGTGCAGTGCTTACAGATACTGCGTAACCATAAGAGAGTGTTGCAATTTCAAAGTTAGACCAACGGCGGTTTGGATAAAATAGACCTGCGCTTTCACCAATCATGTTTGAGCCCGTTGGCTCACCAAAACCCACTTGTTGGTATAGATTGATAAAATACTCTTTTGGCAGCATCTGCGAGATCTTCGCAACTCCCATGTTACTGGAGATTTTAAGGATCTCTCTTAAGCTCAGCTCACCATTGTTACGAGTGTCTTTCACTAAGCCACCACTTAAGTTCATCCAGCCCGGATAGGTATCTATCGTGTCTGTTGCCTTAACTGCACCATAATTTAAACCAGCCAATACCGCTAAAGGCTTTAAGGTTGAACCGGGTTCAAATAGGTCAGTCATAGCACGATTGCGACGTTTATAAGGTGCGGCAGTACTTAGATCGTTAGGATTAAAGCTTGGGCTATTCACCAAAGCTAAAATTTCGCCAGTGTGTACATCAACAACTATCGCCGAACCAGAGGTAGCTTTATAGCTCAGTACCGCCGACTTTAACGCGCGGTAGGCAATGGCTTGGATCCGTAAATCAATACTCAGGTAAACATCTTCTGGCTCGACACGCTGTTCTTCTGAAAGTACTTGTACTTCACGACCTTGCGCATCTTTTCGAATGGTGCGTTTACCAGCCGTACCGGTTAATGCAGAGTCGAACATACGCTCGACGCCTTCAATACCTTTGCCATCAATATCGGTTACACCAATCATGTGCGCTGTTACTTCGCCGCTTGGGTAAAAACGTTTGGACTCGTCAAGCAAGTGCACGCCCGGCAGGCGCATTTGACGAATATAGTTGGCAACAACCGCCGTCACTTGACGCTTCAAATAGACAAAACGACGGCTTGGGTCTCCCCTAAGCCGTTCATCGACATTTTCTGGTTTGAGTCTGAGTACATCTGCAAGCTCTTTCCACCTGAGCTCATCATCGTACCAAGCTTGTTTCCGTATTTTCAGCTCAGCATCATTTTGCTCTAACGCTTTATAATCTTCACCTTCTTTACGGGCTTTACGTAACACTTTTTTGGCAAGTGCCTTATCAATGGCAAGGGGATCTGCATAAACGCTCACAACCGGCACACTCACTGCCAGCTCTTTGCCATTGCGGTCGAAGATCATGCCTCGTTGGACATTGAGTTTCTCAACCCGTACGGTGCGCTTATCATTTTCTTCAATTGCCTTATCAGGCTCAATTACTTGCAAAAATGCAGCGCGTGCAACAAGCGTCATAAAAACGGTGAGCATCACGCCGCAAACTAGAGCAAAGCGCCAGGTGATAATAGATTGAGTTTTTTGCTTTTGTTTATTCATGGCAGCACAATCACCTGTTCATCTTTACTGGTTGGGCGTTTCATCTCTAACTGCATCTTGGCTATCTCTTCTATCCTTGCATGCTGAGAGTAAAACTCTTCTTCCACAACGAGGTAACGCCATTGTAGGTCTAACTCATCGCGCTGTTGTAATAGCTCATCCTGCTGTATCAA
Source organism: Pseudoalteromonas sp. Of11M-6 (assembly GCF_022347905.1). Classification (NCBI taxonomy): domain Bacteria; kingdom Pseudomonadati; phylum Pseudomonadota; class Gammaproteobacteria; order Alteromonadales; family Pseudoalteromonadaceae; genus Pseudoalteromonas; species Pseudoalteromonas sp. Of11M-6. The sequence goes on from NZ_JAKRFW010000001.1 coordinate 50,383, forward strand.
TTGCTGGCGAGTTAAATGGGTAATTTGCACTACCGCGAGTGCAGAAATCAAAATCGTAAGTAGCAAGAATGCCGTCAACTTATTAGCAATGATGTAATAGCCTATTTCTACAAATAGATTCGGTTGACGTTGCTTACTTGCATTCATTAGAGCTTCTCCGCCACTCTTAATACTGAGCTTCGCGAGCGTGGATTTTGTGCAATCTCTGCATCGCTAGGCTTAATGGCTTTACCCACTGCCTTTAAGGTGAGATTTTGTTTAAGTTGTTCATCCGTTAAAGGCAGACCTCTGGGTATCGCCTCTCCCTTACTCTGCTTCTTGATAAACTGCTTTACAATGCGATCTTCTAGAGAATGAAACGAGATCACCACTAACCGACCACCAGGTTTTAACACCTCAAGTGACGCTTGCAATGCAGTCTGAATTTCTTCTAACTCGCTGTTAATATAAATACGAATAGCTTGGAAAGTACGAGTTGCAGGATGCTTATGTTTGTCCTTGACAGGCACAGCTTCATCTATCAGTTGCGCTAATTGCGCCGTCGTTGTAATCGCGGTGTGCTCACGTACTTCAATGACTTTACGAGCAATACGAGTGGCAAACTTTTCTTCGCCATACTTTTTGATCACAAACACCATTTCTTCAAGCTCTGCTTCAGCTAGCCACTGTGCAGCGCTGCGACCTGAGTCGGGATCCATACGCATATCCAGTGGCCCGTCTTTCATAAAGCTAAAGCCACGGTCTGCATCATCAAGCTGAGGTGAAGACACACCAATGTCCAACAAGATGCCATCAACCTGACCTAAGATACCGGCTTGTTCCGCGACAGATTTAATTTGCGAGAAGCGGCTTCGCGCTATAGAGAAACGTGTATCATCAGCAAACTTTTCAGCCGCTTTAATCGCTTGAGGGTCTTGATCTATGGCTTGTAAACGCCCAGTCGACAACCTTTTGAGGATTTCACCTGAATGCCCACCACGACCAAACGTCCCATCGATATATATACCTTCAGGGTTAATTGCTAGGGCATCTAGGGTTTCGGTCATTAATACCGAAATATGCTTAAACTCTTCGCTCATTAATTTGTTTACCCCTACAAGGAAAAGTTTTCCAGTTCAGGGCTTTCCTCAAAGTTTCCTGAGTGTTCAATTTCGGTATCTGCCTGCATTTGCTGATACCAGCGTTCTTCGTCCCAAATTTCAAATTTATTGAGTAGCCCAACTAGCATAATCTTTTTGCCTAATTGCGCATGGGACCGCAATGAAGGCGCCAGTAAAATCCGGCCATTTTTGTCTAGTTGGTATTCTGTAGCATGACCTAGCAACATCCGTTGCCAGCGTCTTACTCTGGGATTGGTGTTAGAGATGCGACTTAGTTTGGTCTCAATTTCTAGCCATTCGGAGAGTGGGTAGAGCCATAAGCACGGTTCGTTGATCGCAATAGTACAAATAACGGTTCCCTGATCTTCAGACAGCAGCGGTTGACGGTACTTAGTCGGCACCGCAAAACGCCCTTTGTCATCCAAAGCTAGCGAACTTGCACCTCGAAACATGCGTGATCCTATTTCTAAGTTAGTTGATCCAGTTTGATCCACTAAAACCCACTTTTTACCACAGAAGAACAGTCTAGGGCTTGACAAGCACTTTTGTCAAGCTCAGTCGGTACCTTTAACACCTTTGAAAGCCAGAAAAATCGCGGGATTTGTGGAAGATCATGAATTTTGTGGAAAAAAGTGGAGAGATGAAAAAATGCCATTTTTTTTGACCGGATAATCACATCATACTTTCAATTTAGAAATTAAAAATTCTATCTGTTAGCCCTTGCTCAGTGATGCTTTTGCAGCTGAATTATTTATGCAAATTTGCTTGGTTGTCCTAACTTGATTCGGTATCATTCGCGCTCTCTGATCAGCTCCATAGGTGGGATTATTCTGAAATCTTCAATACAGTTTCGATTTTATCGCTTACTCGTTCTACTGTGCTTGCCATGTCTGATCATTATTTTATTTCTATTATGTGAGCAACGTCAGCAGGCATTAACACAACAGTCACAACAGGCGCTGCATTACGCCAAACAAGTTGCGGCGATCCAGCAGGTAGAGCTCGCAGATACAGAACAAGTCTTACAGCAACTGTCGACCCGTATTGATCATCTTACCGTAGAGCACGGCAAATGCCCGCCGCTGCTTTATCACGCGATGCTGCTCAGCCCCAACCTAGCTAACCTTGGCATAGTTGACGCACAAGGGAACGTACTTTGTACTACGCATCAAGCAGATCAACGCGAGATCAATATCGCCGATCGTGGTTACTTTAAAACCGCAATGCGCACTGCCCAGTTTAGTATTGGTGAGTATCAAATTGACCGCAGCATGCAGCGTGCAACAGTCAACTTCGCGCTACCAATTTACGATGATAAACAGCAATTTTTATTTATGCTTGTCGCGGTCAAAGGCTTAACGCATTGGAGCCAGACCCTTGCAAAACTGCCTCTTCCTGTTGGTACTCGGGTAATGATTGCCGACGCTAAAGCGCAAATCATTGCGCAATATCCAGCAGCAAATGCAGAACTTGGCCGTGCTGTTAGCAGTTCTTGGCCAAGCAATTTAGGCACACAGGCGACGCTACTAAACACCCCAGAAGGCAATCGCTTGGTGTATGTAAAGCAATCACTCAATAACAGCAACCGAGCGTTACAAATCTACTTTAGTTTCGATTTTGAGTCCCAGTTGAGCAGCATAGATAAGCGTTTTGCACTCTTTCTAGGAATATTTTTGGCGCTTGTGTCTATTTTGTTTTGGCAAACACATTGGCAATTAAAGCAACAACTTTTAAAACCGCTTGGCGCACTCAAGCATGCTATTGCACAACTTGAATCGGGCAAGCAAGATCGCCGTTTTAACGCAACCAAAGTGCCCAGTGAATTTGAGCATATCGCCGAGCGTTTTGCTCATATGGCGCAAACACGCTTAGCCGCTGAAGACAATGCAAATCATAGACTTGCCGTTGTAAAAGCCCTGATTAATGCACTCCCCGATAGCTATGTGCGCTTAGATCAACAGGCTCAGATCTTATCTCGTTATGGCGATTACACAGACAAAGCACAAACGCTTAGGGAATTGCTCCCAGAACATATCTATAAACGGATCCGCGCAGAGCTTGCGCTGTTGAATGACAAAACCTATGTGCAACTTGAGTTTTCACCAACCAGTAATCAAGTGGTTGAATGTCGCCTATGTGCCATTGAGTCACATCCACAGGCGTTGTTGATTTTCCGTGATATTAGCCAACGTAAGCATCAAGAAGAAGCACTAAACCTTGCAGCATTGGTGTACAACAATAGCAGCGAATGTATGATCATCACGGATGCCAATGGCTTTATCTTGGACGTCAACCTTGCCTTTACGCGTGTAACTGGTTACTCACGCTCAGAGGTGCTGGGTAAGTCCACTGCCATGTTAGGATCGGGTCAACATGACCGTAGCTTTTACGAATTGATGTGGCAGCAGCTCAACGAACACGGCCGTTGGCAAGGTGAGATTGTCAACCGTAAGAAAAATGGCGAGCTTTACACCGAATGGCTGACTATTGATAGCGTTTACGATAGCAACCGTGAGATCTACCGCCGCGTCGCGATCTTCACCGATATTACCGAAGTAAAGCGTAAAGATGCGCTGATCTGGAAACAAGCACATTTTGACGAATTAACCGATCTTCATAATCGTGTGGGACTTAAAAAACACTTAAAAAAACAGGTTGCCAGCGGACAACAACAAACCGCCGTGTTATTACTCGATCTCGACAATTTTAAAGATATTAACGACACATTAGGCCATTATTACGGCGACTTACTCTTGAAGTTAGTCGCACAACGTTTAAAGAGTATGGCTCCGCATGCGTTTTTATCCCGCATTGGAGGTGATGAGTTTGTCTTTGTGTTGGAGGATGACGAACATAAAGCAAAGTGCAAAGCACTAGCAGCTCAGATCCAGTCCGCATTCAAACAGCCTTTTGAGATCCAAGATGAGCAATGCCATATCACTGCAAGTATGGGGATTGCCACTGCACCAACAGATGGTAATGGTGCAGAAGCCCTATTAAAGGCTGCCGATCAAGCAATGTATCGAGCAAAGCAGCAAGGTCGTAACGGCTATGTGATTTTTGATGACACTTTACGCAAAGTCGCAGAATCTAGAATGCACATGCTCAAAGGTATTCGTACTGCACTGCATAACAATCAATTTGAAATGCACTACCAGCCTATCGTATCACTTGACGATAATCGCGTCGCCAAAGCCGAGGCCTTGATCCGCTGGCGACACCCAGAGCAAGGTATGGTGAGTCCCGCTGAGTTTATTCCGTTAGCCGAAGAAACCCAGCTCATTCATCATATTGGCGATTTAGCATTTTCGCAGTCTATTGACACGTTGACACAACTACAGCACTTAGGCCATACAACACAAATTAGCATCAATGTGTCACCGGTCCAATTTGCCGCTAAAAATTGCACCTTAGCAAGCTGGAGTGACAAACTCACAACGCTTGCGATCCCCCCTGAGCACGTGGTTTTAGAAGTTACGGAGGGAATGATGATGCACAATGATAGCCGCACTAAACAACGAGTTGAACGCTTAAAGCAGCAAGGTTTTCAATTTGCGTTAGATGACTTTGGCACGGGTTACTCATCACTCGCGTATCTAAAACAATTAGATTGTCACTTTGTGAAAATTGATAAACGCTTCGTCGATGGCATTGCAACCAATGCAGACGATTTAACCCTATGTGAAACCATTATTTTGATGGCTCACCGCCTAGGCTTAAAAGTCATCGCTGAAGGCGTTGAGACCGCGACTCAGCATCAGCTATTAAAACAGGCTGGATGTGATTTTGGTCAGGGTTATTACTATTCAAAGCCGCTACCACAACGCGAATTTCTGACCTTAATGACAGAAAAAAGCCACATTGCTGTGGCTTAACTGAAGTTATTTAAAATCTAGGTGCTTGGCTTATTCAGTTAAACCAAACGCAGTCATCATTTTGTTTGCAACGTCCACATGGTGCTGCATGGTTGAGAACTGCTTAGTTACGCCCGCAGGACCAAAAGTATAAACCGGTACTGGCGCTGCCGTATGTGTACCAGTACCCCACACTACACTTTGCTCTGAGGCGATCGCGCGAGCGATTTTTCCGGTGTAATCCTCTTTGGCGTATACATAGAAGTCACTAAAGTCTTCAAACGCTGGGATCATATCTGCGCTATTTTCATCGTATACACTCTGACCGACTTTTGCGGCATTATCTAGCGTCACCGTGTAAGCCGTCATATCTTCAATGGTCGCTTTCCAAGTTGGACCCGATACATTTTCATAGGCTTCATCAGGCGCAGCTTCTGCAAGGATATCGAAGAAAGTGCCTGTTTGCGCGTAAAGCTTGTCTAGTTGCGCAAGTGGACCAAAGTTAAATTTAGGATGATATTCTTTAGCAACACCATTTACATACATACCATCGCCAGACAGCGTTTGTGCTTCAGGACGCTCATGCTTTGAATAACTAAAGCCAAAACTACCCGTTTCATGGTCTGCAGTCACAACGACTAGCGTATCGTTACGGTCTTTTACCCATTCATGCACAGCTTCAACGGCTTCATCAAATTTAAGCAGCTCATTTAGCATCCAACCTGCATCGTTTGCATGACCCGCCCAGTCAATTTGACCACCTTCAATCATCAAGAAAAAGCCATCTTCATCTTTAGACAAGATATCAAGCGCTTTCACCGTCATTTCTTTTAATGAAGGCTGAGTACAGCTGTTGCTTTGTTGACAAGCTTTGTAAGCAATTGCGTCACTCATACCAGAGTTTGCGAATAGACCTAGTACTTTTTCGCCTTCAAAACTGCTTAATTGTGCTTTATCAAAAGCAAGGCCATAACCATGTTGCTCTTTTGCTTCAACAACTAGGTTAGTTTCATCTCCACGCTTTGAGCTTTTATATACGCTACTAGGCATGCCAAGCGCGTCGAGTTGTGCTTGTACTTCAGCATTGTCAGGCGTGCTCTTTGGTACAAATACGCGAGCACCACCAGATAACATCACATCAACGCTGCCAGAGCGAACTAATTGCTCAGCGATTTCAGCTTCGTATGAACGATGCGGCATATGGGCAGCAAATGCCGCTGGCGTCGCGTGCGTAATACGCGTATCTGAAACAAGACCCGTCGCTTTACCCGCGGCTTTGGCTTTTTCTAAGATAGTCGCTACTTTATTGCCATCGGCATCAAGGCCTATCATTTCTGAGCCTGCTGCAAGGCCGGTTGCTAATTGAGTTGCCGAACAAGCAGAGTCAGTTACTAGACTGCCAGTCGCGCCATGTGGTGCGTTCATGGAAAGGCCTAAATGACCACCCGCAGCAAGTTTAGACAGCGCTGTTTGATTGCCTTTGTTTTTATAAGTTGAGTTTGGCGCGCGCTGAGCATACTCTTCAAGTAAGCCAACTTGCTGTGGTCCCATACCGTCACCGATCATAAGGATCACATTTTTTACTTGTGTCACTTCTTGCACTGGTACTTCTTTGATGACTTCAACTTCTTTGATCACCTCAACGGTTTTTGTATCGTCATCACACGCGGTAAGTAGAATTGCAGAGATAGCAACTGTAAGTAACTTTTTATTCATTGTACTGTTCCTGAAACGTAATATTTGTCTGTAAGGCGGGCACAGTCTAGGCGCGTTACATGACTTTTTTATTTCAGCAAAGTGACAAAAAATATTTTATTTCACAACAAGTTACAATATAACAGTACAATTCAGATACGAAATCATACGCTATACCAATTGTTATTTAGAGTAATCACTCTCGACCAGAAGCACTGGTAAATAATTTAGAAATGGGTCGACTAGATAATCCAAACACAAAAATGCTCAACAGCACCGTTGCCATTGCCACTTGAGTAATTTGCAAACCATTTGGCAACTCTTCGCTGAGTAGCATTAAGGTTAGCACCACCGAAGCCAATCCCTTGGGGCCAAACCAAGCTAACGTAAAGCGCTCTTTGGTTGTCAGTGCACCACCTAACAAACAGAGGAATACCGGGATCAATCTAAACATGGCAGTTGCTAACACTGCGTACACCCAAACCTGCCATTGGGTAACGTTTAGCAGCACTACACTGGCCGACAAACCAAACACAATCCAGATCATAAAAGCCGCAAATTCGGCGAGGTGCTCACCTTCTTCGATAAGCTGATCTTTAAACTCATCACGATAATATTTATCAAACAGCAAACCGCTGACAAATGCAGCAATAAAGCCACTGCCATGCAAAGCTTGAGTTACCGAGAAAACTAAAAAAGCGATGCCAACAAAGAGAAAAGGGCTGGTTTTAGACGCAAAGTAATGATGTTGATAGGCGCGTTTAAGTAACCAAATGATCACCCCAGTCAGTAACCCCGCGACAACGAGTGCAATCCCCACTTCGCGTATAAAAATCCAAGCAAATGATTCGGTCGTCGCTTGCATTCGCTCAGCTAATACGCCCAGTAAAAACAGAAATACCGGAATACATAGGCCATCATTCAAGCCACTTTCCACATTAATTGCCTCACGTAATCTGGTGGGCACAGACTTATCCTGAATGAAGGTTTTGCATAAAGTGGCATCGGTTGGGGTGATGATCACCGCAATTAAAAAGCAAGCCAACCAAGATAACTGGAACAGCTCATGGGCCACCCACGCGCCAAATACCATGGTTAATGGCAGCCCGAGTAATAATTTAACCGGTAACTGGAAGCTGTGAGATAACACCCGTAATCGCGTTTTTGCAGCATCGGAAAATAAATAAATCGCAAGCGTCAACTCAATAATCGGCAACCAAGTTTGTAGGCCATTAATATCTACCGCTAAAGCTTGTTGCCCTCCTTCAATATTACCAAGCACAAAGCCTATCGCCCCGCCCGTTAGCACAAACCACATAGGTGCGGTGAGCTCCGCCCTATCTAGTTGTCGAGCTGTAATGCTATAAATAAAAAGAGAAAGTCCAATCGCCGCAATCAAAGCATAAATCACGTTGCCATTCCTTTACTGAAAACCTGTCGCTGATAACGCGAGTATGACAAATCTTATTCAGTTAAGCCAAACATCTAACAACATCCTCCTACCTCCTTTAAAGCGAATCAAACAACAAAGAGCAGTAGGCGCTAGTTAATTTTTCACCTTTGTGTCATCGGAATGTAAAAAACCGTCATTACTCTATCTGCAACAAGCTGGACTAGACCAGAAAACTTAACCCAAACTTTTGAGAAAAGAGCAATGAAAAAACTAACCCAAATCGCTGCTGCCGTGTTACTCGCCACCAGTCCCAGCTTATATGCTGCGACAGGTAAACTCGTTGGTGTTGTAAAAGACCCACAAAGTAATCTTTCTGGCGCTGTTATCTCAGTAAAAGGCCAAGATGTATCCACAGTATCTGATTATCGTGGTCGCTTTGAACTACCAAAACTGGATGCCGGTCGCTACACCTTAGTCGTGAAATATATGGGTTATCAGGAAACTGAACTACAGGTTGAGGTTACTGATGGCAAAGTCACTACGTTGTCTCCAATCTTATTAAACCATCAACAAGCGATGGAAGAAGTAGTCACGGTTGGGCAAATCTTCCGTGGCGCAATGGCCGCTGCAAATAACCAAAAAAATGCCAGTAATATCAAAAGTATCATTTCTGCCGATGGGATTGGTAAGTTACCAGATAGAAATGCCGCTGAAGCCGTACAACGTATTCCAGGTGTGTCGATAGAGCGTGACCAAGGTGAAGGCCGTTTTGTTGCAGTGCGTGGTTTACCGTCACAATGGAGTTCGGCCAGCATCAACGGTAACCGCCTTCCAACCGCAGAAGAGGAAACCACCAGCCGCGCCACTGCGTTCGACTTTTTTCCAAGCGAATTGATTGAATTTGTGGAAGTGTCTAAGGCTATCACCCCTGACATGGAAGGTGATGCGATTGGCGGTAATGTTAATTTCGTGACCAAAAAAGGCGCTGATGATTTTATCCTCAAAACCAACTTTGCTGTGGGCCAAAACGAACTGGCCGATGGTACAAATTATTCTGCCAATGTGGTGTATGGCGACCGTCTACTCGACGACAAGCTAGGTTTTATCATTAACGCCACTGCTTGGCAGCGTGATTGGGCAACCGATAACTATGAGCCGCGCCGGGGTAACGATGGCTTAGGCATTTACCGCTTAGAGCTGCGTGATTATACCGGAACCCGTGAAACTTACGGCTTAAATGGCTCGCTGGAATATCAACTTGAAAGCGGCACGCTCAGCGCCAGCGCGCTATATGGCACACTGATTGATGATGAAACCCACTATAAGCACAGGCTGCGTTTTGATAAAGACCGTGCTGAGCTGCAGCATATTCGCAACGAACTCATCACCGAAATGCAAGGCTTTGAAATTGCAGGTGAACATGACTTTGGCTTTGATAAAACGCTCTCTTGGCAACTAGCCACGTACGAAAATGAGTTTCGCTATGGCGACAAACCCAACAGTGAAGACAATAGCTATTTTGTCGCCCGTTTTGATCAAAAAGAGGTGGGATATGTTGGACTTGAAGACCGCGATACCGGTAAAAATTATGCTTACAACCAAGTAGACGGCGGCAGCGATCCTTGGAACGCCATTAGCAACCACTTCCCCTCGGGCTTTACACTCGATCCAAGCAAAATGGGTTTGTCTTGGGTTGAGCTATACAAAGTCTACGTCAACGAAAAAGACAGACTGGTAGCCAATGCCGACTTTGACTGGCAATACAATAACCAGCTAGCCGTTAAATTTGGGGCAAAATACCGTGACAAAGTCCGTAAAGCTGACTTTGCCGACGAGTTTTACGCGTGGGACAGCGAACAATATGGCGCAGCGCCAACGCTTGCAGACTTTGCCTTAAGCGATCAACCCGGTCGCAGCGATTACTTAAGCGAAGCCAAGTTTGATTATCGCACGCAGTTGTCGCAGGTGGCTTCCACCGATGCTCTTGCCCAGTTTTGGACGCAAAATCGCAATAAGTTCAAGCTAGATGTGGGTGAATCAGCACTCATCAGCAACGGTGGAGCGCTGGGCAGAAACTTCGATGTTGAAGAAACCCACACCTCGCTCTACGGTATGGCAACTTACCAAGCTAACGACAACTGGGAAGTATTAGGCGGCTTACGCGTTACCCGCACCGATACCGAAGTGTCTGGTTACACTTATTTAGCCGACGAAGACAAAGTTGTTGATACCACCAACAGCAATGATTATTGGTCAATATTACCCGCACTACATGTTACCTATCGCGCCAATGACGATACCAATTATCGCCTTGCACTAACTCGCACCTTTGCCCGTCCTGACTTTGGCTCATTAACACCAGGGGCAACTTACCTTGAGCAAGACAATCAGCTTAACTCAGGAAATCCAGCGCTCGACCCTACGTACTCAAATAATCTCGACTTGATGGTGGAACATTATTTTGACCGCGTTGGCTTGGTCTCTGCGGGGGTATTCTACAAAGATATCCAAGACCCTATCTTCCAAGCCACCAGCGTTGGCAATTACAACAACAAGCAAGGCGTGACCATCATCCGTCCTGAAAACGGCGATAGCGCTTGGCTTGCGGGCATTGAGCTGGCATTTAACCGCGACCTTGGTTTTATTTCTGACAGTTTGAGCAACTTTGGGGTAATGACCAATGCGACCTTTATGGACTCTGAAATGCAGATCCCAGAGCGCACAGAAAAAGTAGCCATTCCACGTCAGGCCAATGAGCTTTACAACTTTACGCTGTATTACGACGACACCCGTTTTGCCGCTCGAATAGCACTTAATCATAAAGGTGCTTATATCGAAGAGCACGGCGGCGATAGCCAATCGGATAGCTACTATGGTGCCAATACCAGCGTCGACTTTACAACGTCATACCAACTTAACGAACAAACGTTAGTTTACCTAGAGCTGAGTAACCTCACCAATGAAGCATTGCAGTACTACCAAGGTGAGCAGGGCCGTCCATTACAGGTGGAATACTATGGTATCCGCGGCATGGTCGGCATTAACTACCAATTTTAATACCAATTCACTTGATTAAACCGATTGGTATACACCGGTTGACGGGCAATCCACAAAGGATTGCCCTCGAATTACCGAGGATCCTATGATGTTGCAGATCACCCTATTTAACGCCCGCCCGCGCTGGCTAAAAGACGCCCAAGGTATCGGCTTTGTGCTATTTACCGCGACCAGTGCGTTTATGACTTACTTTTGTATGTACGCCTTTCGTAAGCCATTTTCGGTCAATACCTATGAAGCCTTTGATGACCCGAGCTGGGTTGTTAGCTTTAAAATTGCCCTGATCCTTTCGCAAGTGTTTGGCTACCTATGCGCGAAATTTATCGGCGTTAAAGTGATTGCTGAAATGCAGCATCATTATCGCGGTCGTGCGATTTTGGCCATGATTTTAGCCGCCGAGCTTGCACTGGTGCTATTTGCCATCACTCCTACGGGCTGGAATCTGGTTTGGCTGTTTGCCAATGGCCTCTCCCTTGGCATGATCTGGGGTTTGGTTTTTAGCTTTTTAGAAGGTCGTAAAACCACCGAAATCTTAGGTGCGGTACTCAGCGTGACTTTTATTCTTGCCTCTGGACTGGTCAGAACTGTGGGCAAATGGCTGGTGAGTGAACTCAATGTGCCTGAACTGTGGATGCCAGCGGCAACCGGAGCGATTTTTCTGCCGCAGCTTGTACTTAGCGTTGCTTGTCTTAATAGTATTCCAGAACCTACACAAGAAGATGAACAATTACGACAAAAGCGCGCGCCAATGGATGGCAAAGCCCGGCTGGCGTTTTTTAAACAGTATTGGTTTGGAATAACCGTGCTGGTGCTTAGCTTTTTACTCTTTACTGGCTTTCGTGACTTTAGAGATAACTTCTCAGCCGAGATTTGGCAAGCCTTAGGTTATGGGCAAGAACCCGCGATTTTTGCTTATGCCGGGATCCGCATCGCCTTTATCGTGCTCATTGCGCTTGCCGCATTGGTGTTAATTAAAAATAACCGCATCGCATTTTTTGCCAATCATGGCTTTGTCTTACTCGGGGCTTTACTACTGGCTGGCAGTACGTATTTATACCAAACCGAAAGTCTCGATCCTAAAACTTGGATGGTACTGCTGGGGGCTGGTCTTTATATCAGTTATATCCCCTATAACTGCTTTTTGTTTGACCGCATGATCTCAGCAGTTGGCTCGACTGCGAACGCCGGGTTTTTAATTTATCTGGCGGATTCGGCGGGCTACATAGGCTCAGTGGGCATCTTGCTCTATAAAACCTTTGCCACACCTGAGCTCAGCTGGCTGCACTTTTTTACCATGGCCTGCTACTGGGTAGCGTTTATCGCAAGCGCCCTCGTAGTGAGCTCAATTATTTATTTTGCCGTGAAATTAAAGCGACCACGTAAGGCGTCAACGCAACTACGCGCCACGGCACTTTCATCACATATTTCCTAGCTAGGAGTCTTAGCAACATGAAACACATTGAAGCATTAATTTTGGATTGGGCTGGTACTGTGGTCGACTATGGTTCGATTGCCCCTACCAGTATTTTTGTTGAAGCATTTAAGCAAGCGTATCAATTTGATATTTCCTTGGCTGAAGCACGCGGTCCGATGGGAATGGGCAAGTGGGATCACATTAATACCTTGCTACAAATGGACAGCGTCCGCACCCGCTGGATAACGCAATTTGGTCAGGCACCGAGTACGGCAGATGTTGACCATATTTATCAAACCTTTATGCCGCTCCAACAGGCAAAAGTCGCCGACCGAGCAGCCCCCATTCCGGGCGTGCTTGCGGTGATCAAACGATTACAACAACAAGGCGTTAAGATTGGCAGTTGTTCTGGGTATCCCAAGCCTGTGATGGACGTACTAGTGCCTGCCGCTGCCGACTATGGTTATCAGCCAGATTGTGTAGTTGCCAGTGATGAATGTGCAGCTGGCTCTCGCCCAGGCCCTTGGATGGCGTTAGAAAACGTGCAAAGACTTGGGATTAATCGCGTATCAGGATGCGTAAAAGTCGATGACTCCGCGCCGGGAATAAGCGAGGGGTTAAATGCTGGTATGTGGACCGTTGGACTTGCTTTAACGGGTAATGCGGTGGGACTTAGCGAAGAAGAGTGGACGGCGCTGAGTGATGAAGAGCAAAGTGCACGTTCCCTTAATGCTTATCAGCAACTTGGCGAGGCCGGTGCGCATTATGTGATTGATTCACTAGCCGACATCGAAATGATCTTGGTGGATATTTCTGCTCGTATTGCCCGTGGAGAGCGCCCGTAATGCGTTTTCAGCCTTTTTGGTTTGATGAAGCAATCACTCAAGCCGATATTAAAGCCGCAGCAAGCGCGCCGCCCCATGGCGCGTTGGATACCCAAGTTTGTATCATAGGTGGCGGCTTTACTGGCCTTTGGACAGCCATAACGCTGAAAAAGCAAAAACCTGAGCTAAATATCGCCATCATTGAAAAGGACCTCTGTGGACAAGGTGCTTCGGGTCGTAATGGCGGAGCTATGCTGACATGGTCGACTAAGTTTGCCAGCTTAATTAAAGAGTTTGGCTTAGAACAAGCCTGCTTTTTAGTGCGCCAGTCGGAGCAGGCCGTTCATGACATTAAAGCTTTTACCAGTAAACACGGGATTGAATGTGATTGCCGCGTTGATGGTACTTACTATACGGCTTCAAATCACAGCCAGCGCAATGCCTTTGGCCCCATTACCGCCCTACTTGAGCAACACCAGCTTAATGCGTGGCAAACACTGGATAAATCGCAGTTGCAAGCTACCGGCTCTAATGCCAACCTTGCTGGAATTTACTCTCCCCATGCCGGTAGCGTTCAACCCGCCAAGCTTGTACGTGGACTGATGAAGGTGGCAAAAGCCCTTGGGGTCAAGGTATTTGAACACACCCGCTACCTAAAGCACCAAGGCCAAGACACGCTAACCATTACCACAGACAAAGGCGAGATCAGAGCCAATCAGCTGGTATTTGCCGTTAACGCTTGGTTGCCAAGCTTATTACCACAGTTTTCTCGCAGCGTGGTGTTGGTTTCGAGCGATATGGCGATCACCACACCAGCGCCTGAAAAGCTTGCAGCAATGAGGCTGAACCACGGTGCTCCGGTGATTGATGCACGCATTTTTGTGAATTACTACCGCACCACCTCAAGCGGTCGATTAATGCTTGGCAAAGGTGGAAATTATTTTAGTTTCAATAACCAAGTGAGAGATACCTTTCACCGTGCTAGCCGTTATCAAGCTATTCTTGAACGCTCATTTAGCCATTTCTTTGCACATCACCAGCTCGAGATAGACAGAACTTGGACCGGCCCCTCAGACCGAAGTGTCTCTGGCATGCCTTTCTTTGGTCACTTAAATGGTCAAGCTAATGTGTTTTATGGCAGTGGTTACTCAGGCAACGGCGTGGTGCAATCCTATTTAGGTGGACAAATCTTAGCGAGTCTACTGCTTAATCAACATAACGACTGGCGTCACTGCGCTTTAGTCAACCAAACGCTTAAACAGTTTCCCGTCGAGCCATTTCGCACCGCGGGGGCCTTAATGGTGAGAAATGCCATTCGCCGTAAAGAAAGCGCTGAGGATAACAACACGCCGCCGCATAAACTCGATGTTTGGCTAAGCAAGCTTAGTGGCAGCGCAGCAAAATTAGATCCGAACGTGAAGCAGGAGTATATAAAGTGAATGCCATTGCACAAATAAAACAGCTATTCGAGCAATATGGTCACGCCACCTATGACGAGGCATGTAGCCAAATTTACCATGCCGAACAATGCGCCACCCTCGCGAAAGAAAGTGGTTATGATCAAGCGACCCAAATCGCTGCATTTTTACATGATATTGGCCATTTTGTTGCTCAATCTCAGAATAACCCGGACTTTACCCCACAAGGATATAGCAATCATGGCGATTTAGGGGCAGATCATTTAACTCAGCTTGGCTTTGACCGCGCGGTGACAATACTGGTGCGCAAACACGTAGATGCGAAACGCTATCTGGTCAGTATTGATGAGAAGTATCACCAAACGCTCTCTCCTGCCAGCCAATTAACACTAACAAGACAAGGCGGAAAGATGAGCCCCGAAGAACTTGTGGCATTCTCCAAGCTGCCTGAATTGGACGCTATTATCGCGCTGCGTCGTTTTGATGATTTAGGGAAAGATCCGAGTTTAGCCGTTTTGCCGAGTAGCTATTGGTTTAGCCAAATAGAAGCCTACTTGGCGAATTAGGCCAATCTGAGTTTACAAGTCTATTTATCCTGTCATAAAACGATAGTAAGCTTGTCACAAAAGGTTTTATCGACTCAATTATGCTGCTTTATCAACGTATTCGAAACCATATCCAAGCGCTGCTAGCCGCTGGCAGCATGACGCCCGGTGCCAAGTTGCCTTCAGAGCGTGCGCTGCAAGAAACATTTAGCTCAACACGGATCACCGTCCGTGAAGCCCTAGCACGACTAGAAGCCGAAGGACTTATCTTTAGCCAAAAGCGTCGCGGCTGGTTTGTCACCCCCGAAAAGCTCAAATGGCATCCAGCTAAAAAAGTAAACTTTAACCACCTTGCCATTGAACAAGGCTTTACACCAACAACTCAAGTAGTGGCAATTAATGCCCCTTCCACAGAGCCTGAGTTTAGCCACTCTCATTTTAACGGCCAGCCTGTATATGAATTAACCCGAGTACGCGCGTTAGATGGTCGGGCAATGATGATGGAACAGATCTATTGTGCAGCCGAACGTTTTGCCGACTTACACAGCCAACCGCTGGATGGCTCTATCACGGAAGTGATGTCGACCCACTACCAAGTTGACGTCAGCTTTGAACAGTGTGTAATAAGCGTCACCGTACTACCCGATGACGTTGCCGAAAAATTAGAAAAGAACAGCGGCGCACCTTGCTTAAAGGTACTGCGCGCCCGCTATGACGCCGAGCAAGCATTGGTGGATTACAATATTGAATATTGGCTCCATGACGCCATAGAAATGATTGTTGAAGGCGTGTAACCCCCGTAGGTCGTGCTTTAGCACGACAACCTTTTCGCATATATCGTCGCATGATAGACACAATCATTAATTCCAAACCCTATTTCTATCTTGCGAATAAACCATATAGCCACATACCTGAAATAAACTGATCATGATGTTGTCGTAGAGCTTTTCGGCTATGCTTCTAGGCAAGTGATCACAGATAAATACAACGGTAATTTATTACAGCTAACGGATGCGATAAATAGCGTGTATTCAAGAATTCAAGTTGCGAGGCATTAGTGACAGGTAAAGAATGTGAAAAACTGATAAAAGCAAAGTTCAACAAAGAAAATGTTTTGGCGTTGATACACGATGCAGATAAAAAAGCAAAATTAAAGCTAGCTTTAGACAGTATAGGTCGTCATCAACTTTACTGTCGGTTTCATTATGAAGAATTTAACAAAGCTATAAAGGCTCATCGTTTAGCGATGTTTGATAAGTTAACTAGCGAAACAGAGATGAAAAACCCAGAATACTATCGCTGTGTGTTTGAATCTCATGCATTTGCGTTCTTTCGTGCTTTGCATTCTCTAATCGAGTCAGTACCTTACATTATCAATATCATGGTAGGTAAAGAAGAGGTAGAGAGTAGAAGACTTAGTTGGCAAACTGCTAAAAAATCTCTTAATGACCTTGAAGCCTACACACTGATAAATGATATCGAAAAACTGCGAGAAGGGTCTGTCTATAAACAGCTTGATAACTTGGTGAACATCTCGAAGCATCGTCGTTTACCCCAAATTGATAGCGATGTGTTTTGTGATGGCAATGCGAAATTTATCAATAAAGAGTTCGATAGCAACAAATGTCATGAATTGTCTGTATCCGTTTTTATGATAGAAAGTTACGAGATAATAGAGCCTTTTGTGGTGATGTTTATATATGAGCTTGCCGAATTTTTAAGTCATTCTGCCACCTTCCCATAAAATAAGGCATGTTCAATTGGAGTTCTCTACAATCATTAAAGAGGAGACTAACTATGAAAAAATCACGTTTTACAACTAGAAGTTTGCTGGTATAGAAGCTTCTAACCTTAAGAGACTTAAAGAGTTTGAATAAGAGAACCTTAAGCTCAAAAAAATGTATGTTGAAGCTAGCCTAGACAATCGTAATTCACCCAGAAAATTACTAGATGCCGCGTAAACTTTACTATAACCTGCTGTTTAAAGCGGGGGAGATTACCCCCTTAACCCATCGCCGCGTAAAGCGCCTCCTGCCCTAACGGTTTACCAGTATTTTGCTTGTGCGATAGCTTCGAGTAGTCCGCTAATATCTGCGGCATATACTTCGCCAATATTACCGATCCTAAAGCAATCTGCGTTTGATACTTTGCCGGGGTAAATTACATATCCTTTTTGCTTCAATGCTTCATAAAAGCGCTTAAACTCATAGCTTTCGTCACTTGGTGAATAAAAAGAAGTGATAATAGGTGAGTGCATGGCTTCTGGTAACAAGGCTTCAAAACCAAGGGCTTTCATGCCGCTAACGAGCTGTTTTTGATTTTCGCTGTAACGCTTGAATCGTGCAGAAGCGCCTCCCTCTTGCGCCAATTCTTCTAGTGCTTTGGCAAAAGCCCTGACAACATGCGTTGGCGAGGTAAAACGCCATTTACCATGATGATTTTCCATGGTTTTCCACTGAGCGTGTAGATCCAAAGAAAGTGAGCGTGCTTGTCCTTCAGAGGCAATCAAGAGCGCTGTTTTTGTAATCACAAAGCCAAAACCTGGAACACCTTGAATACACTTATTTGCTGAGCTAATGAGGATATCAATTTGCCACTCGTGCATATCCATCTCAATGCCGCCAAAACTGCTCATGGCATCAAGGATCATTACTTTATTGTGATGTTTCGCAAGCTCCGCTACGCGTTTAGCCGGATTCAGCATCCCCGTTGTGGTTTCGCAGTGTACCATTGCTACGTGGGTGATCTCAGGGTGTTGCTCAAGCGTTTGTGAGATCTGCTCAAGTTGCGGCAATTCGGTTTCAACAAAGTTGAGCGCTATCACATTAATATTTAGATAATTGGCTATCTCAATAATACGCGCACCATAGGCACCATTATTGATAACCAGTAAAGTGCCAGACTTAGGAATAAAAGTCCCAATAGCCGCCTCTACACTTGCTGTACCACTGCCCTGCATTAAGGTTGCACTGTAGTCACTGCGATACTGCGGATCTGCAACCGCAATTTCACAAAGCTGATTGCGAATAACTTGCACCACACCTTGGTTATATTCATCATCCCAGGTGCACCAGTCTTTCAACATGGCTTCTTTCACGGTGTGAGATGTACTGAGCGGGCCTGGCGTCAGGAGTAAATAATCGTTGTTCATAACTGCCTCTAAACTGGTCTATACCAAAATATTTAACCGAGTTTAGATGACGACAACGTGACAGATTTATGAAAATAATAATTATAACAACATAGTTAACCTGAGCTTCGGATAATTAATGCTTTTCTAGCAGCCAGTTTTAGCGCTAGCTGCGTTAACTTGAGTTTAATAGCCGTCGATAGAGTCGATGTAACCCTAGGAAGTCACGCCTAATAACGAGTACTGAAACCATGACTAAGTCATTTGCATTGGAGCCAAGAGGGTAAAAAATTAAAAAAAACTGCCGAAGCCAAGAAGGAAGGTATTGATAATAGACTCCAAAACAGGCTGCTGCGAGAAACATCACGATTGAAAAAGACATGCATAGTTGTAAGTAGCTATAACAAACATTACCTACCCTAGCACTCCCTCTTGGAATGAGTGTCAGCGTGAACATAGTCAATAAGTCCATCACGATTAAAGCGCCGTTATACCTAAGAATTTCCCAAGTATTAACTGCACTGTCAGAGGGAAGCAAAAAAAGGGCTACAATGGGAATAGTAATCAGAAACGAAATAAACATAACTGCACTATAAAATATAGGCTGTTGTTCAAGACGCTCTTGCCTATTCCCAGAATAAATGGCTAGGTTGTAAAGCAAAGCAAAAAGAAAGCCCCATGCACTAAATGTAGACAGAAATAAGGCTGTTATCTTTTCGATATACATCAATAACTAACTTAGTAGTTAACGATACCCGTTTGGATTATTGCTTTGCCAGCGCCATGTATCTTGCATCATGGCATCCAATCCACGCTCTGCATGCCAGCCTAATTCAGATTTGGCTTTTTCAGGCGCTGCGTAACAGGCGGCAATGTCGCCATCGCGACGCGGTTTAATGTCATACGGTATGGCTTTGCCCGCTGCCTTTTCAAACGCAGTAACCATCTCAAGTACTGAGTAGCCATTGCCGGTACCTAAGTTATAGATATGTGTACCTGCTACTACTGCGATTTTCTCAAGTGCTTTTAAATGGCCAATAGCGAGATCAACCACGTGAATGTAATCTCTCACGCCCGTGCCGTCTTTGGTGTCATAGTCGTCGCCAAAGACGCCTAAACTCGCCAGTTTACCAACAGCAACCTGTGAGATGTAGGGCAGTAAGTTGTTGGGAATACCATTTGGGTCTTCACCAATTAACCCCGACTCGTGTGCGCCAACCGGGTTAAAGTAACGCAAAATAGCAAAGGCCCAACGCGGGTCTGATTTAGCGACATCCTGTAGTACCATTTCAACCATCAGCTTTGACGTACCATAAGGATTGGTTGTGCCACCAACAGGGAAATCTTCACGAATAGGAAGGCTGGCAGGATCTCCATAGACCGTCGCTGACGAGCTAAAAACTAGCTTAAATACATTGGCGTCACGCATTGCATCAAGCAGCGTCAACGTACCCTGAACGTTGTTTTGATAATACTCGATTGGCTTTTGAACCGACTCTCCTACGGCTTTTAAGCCTGCGAAGTGGATCACTTCTTCAATATCATATTGCGCGAATACACTATCAAGAAATGCCTTATCAAGAATATCCCCCTGATGGAATGCCGCTTCCTTTCCTACTATCTCAGCGACTCTATGTAATGAAGTCTGCTGAGAGTTGCTTAGATTATCTACGACCACTACCTTTTTGCCTTGCTGTAGCAGCTCTAATACAGTGTGAGAGCCAATATAGCCTGCACCACCAGTTACAAGAATCGTCATATCTCTTCCTATGGTTGTTGTCTACGCATCGCATCGAGCATTCTACTCAATTTGTTATTGTCAGTCTTGGCGGTAGCATACAAATGCCAGCTTGTTATCAAAAAAGCTCAAGCGAGAAATTGAAGTCTGACAGTAACTTCTTAAGTTTCTTAATAAGTGGACTTTTTTAGGCGCATTTAAATCCCGATAATAAATTTTATTATCTAGTGCATATGCCACTTTATTATCATCCAACCAGGTATAATCTTGCACTTGACTGGGAAGAGCAAAAAATCGCTGAATATGATCGCTCTCTCTGTGGTAAGTTGCGAACCACATTAAGCCATTGACTTGATATGTAAAAGCAAACACATCACGCGCACGGTTGTAAGACAAAGTTCGGCCAATATCTTCGGCAAGAATTTGTGGTAAATGACCATTAATATCTGTGTACTGTAAGGTATGCGGAGCACTCTCAGTCGCACCTAAAATAAACATAATCAGATCTTGGTTGCTCCCCCAAGCATGATACCCCACAGGTTCAATATGCTCAAAAACACGACTTGGTTTTGTAGCCTGATCAAACGGATAAAACCACAGCTTTTGCTTACCGGATCCCTCAACCACAATCGTCGTTAACCCTTTCCCATTCGGATGCAGTGTGGGTGAATACTCGGAGACAGGGGATTGCGTGAGGTTGGTTGTGTTTTGGCTTTGAAAGTCGTAAAAAAACAGATCCGTTTGGCTATTGCCATTAGCGCTTACTTCCGCGGTATAGTAAACCCCAGAATCAGTCACTAGCGGTTGATTAAAATATGCGGTGTTTTCGGTAATTGGTTTAGCACTGAAATGTTCACCTAATTCAGCTAGCCAAATTTGGCTTTTGGGCATGGCTGAATAAGCTGGTAAACAAGACGCGAAAGCGAATAGACAAACTGCGAGCTTCACACGCATTGAAATGGGCATGGACGTTCCTTTGATTTTTCATTGTAGTTATATCACCCTGCTATGATACCCAACACTCGCCCTCAAGCAAAGCTTGCCAAAAACTTTGCTTCGCGTAACATCGAATTAACGGATGATGAAAGCTAAGGCAGATTTATGTCAGACAAACACCCTATTATCGCCATTACTGGTAGCTCAGGCGCAGGTACTACAACAACGACAAGCGCGATAAAACACATATTCCGCAGTCTTAATACCAAAGCCGCCTATGTCGAAGGCGATAGCTTTCATCGCTACACTCGCCCTGAAATGGATAAATTGCGTCGCGAAGCGCTGCAAGAAGGTAAGCACATTAGCTACTTTGGTGAAGAAGCCAATGACTTCGGCGCATTAGAAAGTCTGTTCAAAAGCTATGGCGAAACCGGCAATGGCAAAGTCCGTCGCTACCTTCACACGTTTGACGATGCCGTGCCATTTAATCAGCTACCGGGCACTTTTACTCCTTATCAAGAACTAGAACAAAACACCGATATGCTGTTTTATGAGGGACTGCACGGCGGTGTCGTGACCCCCGAATATGATGTGGCCAGCAACGTTGATCTATTGATTGGCATGGTGCCTATCATCAACCTTGAGTGGATCCAAAAGCTCATTCGCGATACCAATGAGCGCGGCCATTCCAAAGAAGCGGTTATGACGTCAATTGTGCGCTCAATGGATGACTACATTAATCACATCACTCCCCAGTTTTCTCGCACGCATATTAACTTTCAACGCGTGCCCACCGTGGATACCTCTAACCCATTCAGTGCTAAAGACATACCCTCATTAGACGAAAGCTTTGTGGTTATTCGCTTTCGTGGCATCGAAGATGTTAATTTCCCTTACTACTTACAAATGATTGAGGGCAGCTTTATGTCTCGTGTAAACACGTTAGTTGTGCCGGGCGGGAAAATGGGGCTGGCGATGGAGTTGGTACTGACTCCACTTATCAAGGAATTATTAGTAAAGAAACGCGCCCTTGAGAATATGGCGCCAGTCGATTTACCGATTTAACCCAGCTTATGTTTTGATTAGGAATAATAGCTTCCTTGCATCGCTCCATATCACACTTTACACTGACGCCTTTTAGAGCATCACGAGTAGTTGTTATATGGACGTGCTTACCATTTTAGTGGGGTCTAAAAACCCAGTAAAAATCAATGCTGCAAAAACCATCTTTGCGCAGTACTTTCCCAATGCAAAAATTGACTGTCAGGGTATCTCAGCGCCGAGTCTCGTTGCGGATCAGCCTTTAGGTGAACAAGCCACCCGCGAAGGCGCAGAGAATCGTGTTACTTACTTACAGCAACATCATCAAGCCGATTTTTATTGTGCCATGGAAGGAGGCGCTGCCAAATTTGAATACGGTGCAGCTACTTTCGCTTATGTCGTCATTGCGAATAACCGTCGTACGAGTGTCGGCCGTAGTTGTAATTTGCCGCTACCGGCATCGGTCTACGCGCGTCTTGAACAAGGTGAAGAGCTAGGACATGTAATGGACGACTTGTTCAATACCACTAATATCAAGCAACAAGGCGGTGCTATCGGTTTGCTAACCAACCATCTTGCCACCAGAGAGAGTAGCTACACGCAAGCCTTATTACTCGCAATGGCACCCTTTAATCACCCCGAGATGTATTTATAATGCCGAACTATACACATATTTTATTTGATGCTGACGAAACCTTATTTAGCTTTAATGCCAAATTTGGATTACAAACGCTGTTTACTCAATATGACGTTGTGTTCACTGACGAGGACTACGAAGAATATAACAGCTTAAATGCGCCACTTTGGGTGCAGTATCAAAATGGTGAGATTGACGCAAAAACACTTCAGGTAACGCGCTTTAGTCGCTGGGCTGAAAAACTCGATATCGCACCTGAAGTACTCAATGCGGGATTCTTGGCCGCGATGGCAGAAATTTGCCAACCGTTACCGGGAGCTAAAGCCTTGCTCGATAGCCTGAAAGGCCAATGTACTTTGGCTATTATTACCAATGGATTTGCCGCGCTTCAGCAAAAAAGATTGGAACATACCGGCCTTGTGGATCGTTTTTCTGAAGTGGTGATCTCTGAGTTGGTGGGTAAAGCTAAGCCAGATCCGAGTATTTTTGCGCATACGTTAGCACTGTTAGGGAACCCCGACAAATCCAAAGTATTAATGGTTGGCGACACACCAGCAAGTGACATTCTAGGCGCAAACCGCTTTGGGATTGATAGCTGTTGGTTAAAGCATGATGGCAAAGTCTGCCCTGACCATATCAAGCCAACCTATACCGTAGAATCTCTTAAAGAGTTGCAAGCGATTTTAATGGGGTAATGCCCTGTACAATTGTGTGGGAATAAGCTGACCTTGCGGGTTTTAAAAGCTCGCCGAATAAATCGGCTCCTACCAAAGGTAGACCTGTGTAGGAGCAAGTTTACCTTGCGAGCTCTTAAAGCTTTTGAAGATGCGCCGAGAAAATCGGCTCCTACCAAAAGTAGAGCTGAGTAGGAGCAAGTTTACCTTGCGATCTCTTAAAGCTTTTGAAGATGCGCCGAGAAAATCGGCTCCTACCAAAAGTAGACCTGTGTAGGAGCAAGTTTACCTTGCGAGCTCTTAAAGCTTTTGAAGATGCGCCGTGAAAGCCGGCGCTTATTAAGTGATTAAAGCGCTGAGCGCTGTCTTAACACTTCAAATAAACAAACACCGGTCGCAACCGATACATTTAAGCTAGACACGCTACCTACCATCGGGATCTTAACCAGCTCATCGCAATGCTCTCGAGTTAAACGGCGCATGCCATCGCCTTCGGCGCCCATTACAATGGCCATAGGCCCAGTCAGGTTTGCATCAAAAACAGCTGTATCGGTTTCACCTGCCGTACCCACAACCCACACACCGGCTTCTTTAATATCACGCAACGTGCGAGCAAGATTGGTTACTTGGATAAGCGGAACCGTTTCTGCAGCGCCACATGCAACTTTTCTTGCAGTGCCGTTTAGCTTTGCAGACTTATCCTTTGGTACGATCACACCATGTACACCTGCTGCATCAGCACTACGCAGACATGCACCTAAGTTATGAGGATCCGTTACCCCATCAAGCACCAAGAAAAATGGTGTGGTTTCTCTTTGAATGATCTCATCAAGATCTTTTTCATTGTATCCGCGCGCCGCTTTAACATTGGCAATAATGCCCTGATGTTGCTCACCATTCGCTTTGTTATCAAGCGCTTTACGCTGCATAAACTGCACTGAAATACCAAACTTACGGGCATCGTTTACGACTTGATTTAAACGCTGATCTTCACGTCCCTTTAGTGCATAAATTTCTAAAAAGCGCTCCGGCGCGTTATTCAAAATGGCTTCGATTGAATGAAAGCCAAAAATTAATTCGTTACTCACGTTAAAGCTCCCGCTTTATAATCTATTGCGCTTTTTTGCTACGATTTCTTTCGTTTTTACCCGGGCGTTTTGCTTTGCCCTTTGCCGCTTTGGCTTTTTTACTCGTCGATTTTTTCTTCGACTTCAGCGTGCCTGCCTTTTTCGCCTGTTTGAGCTCACCCTTAGGGGTCGTCCTTTTGCGCTTTTTGGCTTTGTCATCGCCTTTATTATCTTTATCGCGACCAGACGTTTCACCGTCACGGCGCTTAGCTCCCGGGATTTTACCCGTTTTTAGCTGCTCACGAACACTACTTGCTGTGCTTTTTGGCGATTTTCGACGCCTTGCATACCTGTCTTGCTGACCTTCTTCAGCCAAAGCTAAGTTGATGCGACGATCGTCCAAGCTAACTGAAGCAACCACAACAGTAAGTTTATCACCGAGTCTAAACACCGTGCGACTATGCTCGCCAATCAAACATTGCTTTGCACCATCAAAGTGGAAGTACTCATGCCCTAAATTGCTAACATGGATCATCCCGTCAATCTGTAGATCGTCCAACCTCACAAATAATCCAAAGTTGGTGACTGATGAGATCACACCGGTAAATTCATCGCCAACATGATCTTGCATAAATTCACATTTAAGCCAATCAGCAACTTCTCGAGTAGCGTCATCAGCGCGGCGCTCTGTCATCGAGCACTGCTCACCCAGTTGTTTCACTTCATCTTCATTGTAGATGTAAGCGCCACTCACGGGCTGTTGTTGCTGCTGTAAAATGCCTTTGATTGCGCGGTGTACCACCAGATCCGGATAACGGCGAATTGGTGAGGTAAAGTGTGCATAGGCTTTTAATGCCAAACCAAAGTGGCCAATATTTTCAGGCTGATATACTGCTTGCTTCATTGAGCGCAGTAACATGGTTTGGATCAATTCTTTTTCAGGGCGATCTCCCAATGACTCAAGCGCTTGGGTCAACTCCTCTGGCGACGGATCGTTAGGTAATTGGCTTTCAATACCCAAGTCTTGCAAGAATTGCCTAAACTGGCTCAATCTTTCAGGGTCTGGCTCATCATGAACACGGTACAAGCTATGGGCTTCGTGTTTTTCCAACAGTTTTGCTGCTGACACGTTAGCCAAGATCATGCACTCTTCAATCAGCTTGTGGGCGTCGTTACGAACCACAGGCACGATAGAATCAATTTTTCGATGGGCATTAAATACAAAGCGCGTTTCTAGGGTTTCAAACTCAATCGCGCCACGCTCCTGCCTTGCAGCCTTCAGCGCCATATACATGTTATGGAGCTCAGTTAGATGAGGCACAAGAGGCTGATAATCCGCTCTGAGCTTTTCGTCACCTTGTAAAATCGCATGGACTTTGGTGTAAGTAAGACGAGCATGAGAGTTCATCACGGCTTCGTAAAAACGGTAGCCAGACAAACGACCCGCTTCGGACACGGTCATTTCCGCAACCATACACAAGCGGTCTACCTTAGGATTCAATGAACATAGACCGTTTGATAGCACCTTAGGTAGCATTGGCACAACTTGCTCAGGAAAATACACTGAGTTACCACGCTCAATCGCTTCTTTGTCAAGCGCAGTGCCTTTACCGACATAATGAGACACATCCGCAATAGCAACCCATAAACGCCAACCTCCCGACTTTTTACGCTCGCAATATACGGCGTCATCAAAGTCACGTGCGTCTTCACCGTCAATGGTCACTAACGGTAAGTCGCGCAGGTCAACTCGGCTCTGTTTAGCAGACTCTTCAACAAACTCACCAAGATTTGCAACTTGTGCTTCTACTTCACTTGGCCACTCATGAGGAATGTCATGATTGCGAAGTGCCACTTCAATTTCCATACCCGGTGCCATATGATCGCCGAGCACCTCAAGTACTTTGCCCATTGCATTCATTTGTTTGCTAGGGCTTTGAGTGATCTCTACCTGCACCATTTGATTATGGCGAGCACCATTTTCTTGGCCAGGTACGATGATGATATCTTGAGTAATGCGAGGATCTTCTGGCACCACGACTGCCATGCCAAACTCAACAAAATAACGACCGACGACTGGCGCACGCTCTTTTTCAAGTACCCGCACAATACGCGCTTCCACCTTACCACCTGAGCCTCGGCTGCCAGCCTTTGCTAACACCCAATCGCCATGTAGCACGCGCTCCATTTGATACTTAGTGATAAACCAATCTTTGGGTTCGCCTTCGACTTCTAAAAAGCCAAAGCCGTCACGGTGTCCAACAACGCGGCCTTTGACTAGACCATCATCACTTGGAATGGTGTAACACTTAAATTTATTGAAGTGCAGTTGACCGTCTCGCTCCATTGCGCGCAAGCGGCGTTTAAGCGCAATTTGACGTTCTTCGTCTTGCACTTTTAAATCGTTACACAATTGAGAGAAAGAAGGTGGTTTGGCCGCGCTTTTAATGTGTTCTAAGATAAATTCGCGACTAGGTACTGGATTGTCGTATTTTTGCTGTTCTCTATCGAGATAGGGATCCTGTTTTGGCATTACTGTCTTGTTAAATAAGCTATGCTGTTATTTTAACCCAAAATAGCCTAATGACCTAGGCCAAGATCGATGAATCTTTTTATGCAGATAGATTAACCACTGAATTTGATACCGACTCCAGTGTTGCAATTTGGGCATGAAGTTCTAATAAACGCTCAACTGAGCGTCTAGCAACCATAGCAAGACCGTCCCAATCGACTTGCTCTTCAGAGTAACTCAGCTGTACTGTTGCTGCTTGAACAAGCTCTGCAAAATTCACCATGCCGAGCTCCAGTGCTTCGTTTTCAATGTAGGCAAGTTTATCAACGGCTAAGTCAGTTACATTCAACTCTGTGAGCCCTTTAATTTGCGCAATCTCATATTCAAACCTGTCTGCTAAATACATTAACTTCGTTGCCAACACGCCTGAACTTTCACGGTTTGCGAGATCCATAAATCTTGATTGATCAATCAAAGTCTTACATTCCAAGCGAGATGTTGTTTTTACAGTCGCACATTCCAATGCCGCATATAAACGGCTTGGCATGATAGGCTTAGTTAAACAGTCCTGCATGCCAGCTCGGAGGCATTGTCTTTTCAATTCAGGATCGCCATCACCCGTTAACGCTATCACCTTAACGCTGGAGGTAAAGCCAATTTCGTTGAAGCCTTCTTTAAACCACTCAAGACCATTACCATCTGGCAGTCGCATGTCTAACAGAACAATATCGAAATTGTGTTCTAATAGTGCGACTTCCGCTTCAGCAAGGCACTTAGCAATAGAAAACTCGCTCACCATATCGTTTAAATAAGTGCTGATCACATCAATATTCATGAGGTTATCTTCAACAACAAGCACATTGAGTGCTAGCTTCTCTGTATTAAACTCTGTGCTCTGTAACGGTGAATCACTACACTGGCAATCTAACTCAAAGCTAAACACAGTGCCATTGCCAAGCTTGCTGTCGACGTTAAGCTCAGAGTCTAGCCCTTGCAGCAGTTGCTTGCATAACGCCAACCCAAATCCTGAACTTTGCGAGATGGATTGTTCAGTATTTAATGTGACAAAGGGCTCGAAGATCTTTTCCATTTGTACTTCAGTCAGTCCTTTGCCCGTATCCTTAATTGCAAAACGGATAGTTTGCTTATCCTCAGCGCGATTTGTGCCTTCCAGGATCAGCGTAATAATGCCTTTATCTGTGTACTTAATCGCGTTCGAAAGCAGATTTCTGAGTACCAAAGACAATGTATCTTGCTCGACGACATGAACGTCCTGTGGATACAGACCTTTGACCTCGACCCTCAAACTCAACCCTTTAGCCAATGCCAGCGGCTGTAAAAGGCGAACTAACTCTTGCGAAAGACTATAAAGCGAGACAGGCACGCGATTTTGCGCGGCATATTCCCCTTTCGCTTGCAATAATACTTGATTGGCTAAGTCTGACATCGACATCGCGGCGTGGACGATAACATCGCATAATTGAGCATGGCGATTGGGCTCACGCGGCACTTTTTTAAGTGATTCTGCGTGACCAACAATGGCGTTTAGTGGTGTTCTCAGTTCATGACTTAATAACGTTAAAAACTGTCCTTTTACTTGCGCTGACTGCTCAGCAGCAGTTTTTAACAGACATAGTTCTTTTTCACGACGGCTGCTACATAACAGGCATAAAGAAAAACACAACAGCAGCGGCATCGTACTCACTGAAACTGCAAAAAACTGGTTAACCCAATTTGCCGAAACCAGGCTATCTGTCACCGAGTAGCCGCCAAGCATGACCACTCTAAAAGTAAACACGGCCAATAAGCTCAAGCACGATAGGCCAAACGCCCAATGTGCCGCACTAAACTGTTGTGATAATAATTTATGGCCTTTATTTAACGCTCGCAGGCAGTAAATCATCGCCATCGCCCAGACTAGGTAGTTGATCCCGACACGAGCTATAAAATTAAAATCCACGTACAAAAAGTAAGTAAAACTGGGAATACCCAATGCGGCTAATACATACCAAGGCATGTAATTGCTTTTCACACTAAAAAACGCATCAACACCACGAGCCAGATAAAAAAGTCCAAATGCGATAGTAAGATTGGGAATAAAAATTGAGAACGTAATGGGAAGTGTATAGGCGGCCAACAGGCCACACCCAATTGCGGTAAGCGCAATGAAAACAAGCCAATCTCGAGTGCCTGGTAGGCCTTTATTAATAAACCAGTTTACGGCCATAAAAACTGTACAAACCACAGTCGTTATTGCGGTAACTTGAATAAGTAATTTAGGATCCATCATTACACTCAAAATTAATACATTATTATTACTTGGCGGATGGTGCAGTATATTACCGCACTGCATTATTTTGAAGTATTAACTGGATATATGCTATTACACCGAGTTACAGCCATCCTTTTTGCTTAGCAATTCTTGCTGCATCTACTCGATTTGTCGCATGTAATTTCGCGATAGCGTCGGATAAATAATTCCTTACCGTTCCCTCGCTCAAAAATAGCTGTCCTGCAATTTCAGCAGTTTTTAGTCCTTCACTGGCCAAACGCAACGCTTTTCGCTCCTTATCAGTAAGCGGGTCAGCATCCTCCAAAGCGTACAGAGCAAGCTCTGGGTCAATAACCTTATATCCTTTCATTACCTTTTTCAGCGTTGATAGCAAGTACTCACTTGGTGCTTCTTTTAATACAAAGCCATTTACCCCTAAAGTGATCGCGCGACGAATATAACCCGCCTTAGAAAAGGTCGTCATGATAACTACTTTTGTGTCTGGCATTTTTTGTTGTAAGTGCTGAGCAAGCTCAAGCCCAGTGACTTGTGGCATTTCAATATCCGTTAGCACGATATCAGGCGTTAACTTTGCTAACTTTTCCTTTGCAACTTGACCGTTTTCAGCCTCGCCAACCACCTCAATCTCTCTATCTAAGCTCAATAATGCCGCAATAGCTCCTCTTACTAATGCTTGATCTTCAACAATAAAAACTTTGATCATCCTGCTTCCCCTAGTACCGCCTTAAAGTATCCGCCCTGTTCGGTGTTATAAAATAATTGGCCACCACATTCTTTCAATCGGGTACGGATCCCCATTAAACCATTTCCTTCTTTTATGGACTTTATAGAGCCATTATCTTTAATTTCTACAAAGACATTATTGTCAGTTTGTCGTAGTGTGAAGCAAACCTTATCTGCGTCGCTGTGACGAATAATGTTGGTGCATATCTCTTTAGCAAAAAAGCACAAACAGGCTTCGCTTACTTTATCTAAAGTGACCGCCTGCAATTCTAGCGTTACGGCAATGCCCTTATCTTTTAGCCTCGATGCCAAAATGTGCAGCTGAGCATCAAGCGCTAGCTGATGGTAGCCGGTGACGGCTTGGCGCACTTCGCTTAGTGCTTCTCTCGCTAAGTCTGCAACCTGCTGCGCTTCTGATTGCGCTTGCTCTAATGCATTTGCAGCTGCAAATTTACTCGCCAGCTCTGCTTTTAATGCTATCGAGCTGAGTGAATGACCAAGTAAATCATGTAGGTCACGTGCAATACGCTCACGCTCAGCCACGGCGCCTAGCCGCTTAATCTCTTCTTCACTTTGCCTCTGCAACTCTTGATGTACTCGCTCTCGGTGTGACATCCAACCAAAAATAAAGAGTCCACATGCCACGCACAGTGCAGGCATCAAGAAATAAACCGTTTGCTGGGTCGCGATAAATTTAGCCGTTAGCAATACCAACGCTATGATGACCAGCATCGCAATGATTTTATAGCGAGGCAGAAAATTAAAACCGCAGAAAAAAGCAATAAAGCCAAATAACGAACTCGTCCCGGTCGTCACCCAACTACCTGCGACACAAAGCCCTGCCATCAGCACTAAATTCATCACCAACGCATTGCCCGTTTTTGTAATACTCTGCCAATAGAGCACGACAAAACTAAGGTACACAACAACTTGCAACGCAATATTAACTACACTCAATTGCGCCCAGCTAAATATCAATGGGAAAAAATAAAAGGTTGAAAATATAAGGGGTCCGGCATTCCAAAATGAGCGCCGTTTCTCAACTAGGGTAAATTCTGTGGTAATGGACACAAGCTTCTCTGATTCACTCTTTTTATTATTATTTACGTTTAAGCGCAGAATGTTGAGTGACAAGTGTCAACAATCTTGTCATCTCAAAGCGATTAAATGATAGACTGCTAAAAAACAGTTCTAATATTCGATATGCGCCCACAACAATCCGATTTGCTCTCGCTTCATAGTGCCGTTTTATTATTTGGTGGAACAGCATTATTTTCAAAATTAATTTCACTCTCAGCACTGGATATCACCGTTTACCGTACCGCCGTTGCTTTCGTTGTGCTACTACTGTTACTCAAAATACAACGGCAGCCGATAAAATTAATACACAAAAAAGATTATCTAACGGCTTTAGTTCTCGGTGTCATCGTGGGACTTCATTGGGTGACTTACTTTGCAGGCATGCAAATGGCGGGAATTGCAGTTGGGATCATTGCCTTTTTCACCTACCCCGTGATCACCGTTTTTTTAGAGCCGCTCTTCACTCGCAACCGTGTACAGCTAAAAGATTTTATCAGTGCGAGCGCGGTGCTATTTGGTATCTATCTGTTAGTACCAGAAGCGAACCTTGGCAACCAAGTTACCTTAGGGATTATTACGGGCGTATTCTCGGGCGCACTCTTTGCGCTACGCAACTTGCTCCAAAAGCGCTTCTTTTCTCACTATAGCGGCCCACACACGATGCTTTATCAAACGCTTGTTGCATGCCTCATGCTGTTAGCATTTGTGGAAGTGCCAATTCAGCAAGTTTCCACAGAAAACCTCTGGTTAATCTTGCTTGCAGGAGCAATATTTACAGCAATTCCACACGCCTTGTTTGCCTCTAGCCTACGTTATTTATCTGCCACCACTGCAGGGTTAATTTCTTGTTTACAACCATTGTATGGAACGCTATTAGCTTATATTCTGTTACACGAGACGTTGACACTTACAACATTACTTGGCGGGTTGTTGGTAGTTAGTGCAGCCTGTTTTGAAACTTGGTCTATTACAAGGAAAAAAGCATGATTCAAGTCTTAGCGCACCGTGGAGCCAGTGGCAGCTATCCGGAAAACACACTTGCTGCAATAGAAGCAGCTCTCCATATTGGCGTTGATGGTATTGAGTTGGATGTGCAAAGTTGCGCGGATGATTACGCCATTATCCACGACACTTGGCTAGACAGGACCACCAATGGCGTGGGTAGAGTTAATGAACAAACTCAAGCCTACCTTGCCACGCTTGATGCCGGTAAAGGACAATCAATTCCAACCTTGCAGCAAGTGTTTGCCACCATCGGCAAACAGACAGATATCAATTTAGAACTGAAGCATACCTTTGGCCTAGATAAATTCGTTACCTATATTGAAGATCATATCCAGCAAGGCGTGATCACCAGAGAGCAGCTACTCATCTCCTCTTTTGACCATCATCAACTATTGTGGCTAAAGCAAAAATTACCTTGGGTAAGAATTGGCGCGTTAACCGCTTCGATCCCAATTCATTATGCGCAATTTGCCGAATCGCTCCATGCCTACAGCATTCATATGGACAAAAACTTTATTAATCATGAATATGTGTTGGACGCAAAATCTCGCGGATTAAAGGTATTTGCTTATACGGTCGATAAACAACAAGACATAGATATGATGCTAGATTTCGGGGTGGATGGTATTTTCACTAACTTTCCATGCCAAACCAAAATGTATTTACAGGGCATTGGCGCTTACGCCCCCCCAATTGAGTAACTACTTGATCGCTTTAGCATTGTTATTCCATTTAGCTCATCTATACTGAGACAAATAAAGTGGCACAATGATGAGCCCAATATGAGTTTATATATGCGCATTTATAATTTTTTAGAAGAGACGTTTTTCTTTACCCTAACACGCAAAATTATTGGCAATTTAGGTTTTTTACTTCTCTTTCAAGCAATTATTTTATTTTGGCTGTATTCGGAGCTATCCCAATCTGGCGCGAATATGGGGCTGTTTTGGCTGATCACTATTGTGATTATTGCTGCATTTGCATTTACCGTCTTTTATATGCGCTTTTTAATCGTGCGACCTGTACAAGCGATGAAAGAGTCACTGGAACGTGTTAACCGCCAAGACGGTAACCTAGATGCAAAGCTGCCACAATTCACTTATGACGAATTTAGAGATTTAAGCGAGCAGTACAACGCCTTTACCACCCACCTTAGTGTCCTTTTGGAAAGAACATATGAAAGTGCCGCTGCGGCAACACAAAGCAACCGCGATATCACCAATTCCATGCAAAGTACCGCAAAGTATGGACAGCAGCAGCTGAGCCAAGGTGACACAATTATTGCAGCTTCCGATCAGGTCAGCCACAGTTTACAAAGTATTGTGCACAATACCGATCAAGTTTATCAGGCCAATACCGAAAGCTTGCATTTTGTTCGCGGTTCATCACAGTCGTTAACTAAGCTTGTCGCTGAAGTAAAACAAATCACCACGCTACTAGGTAACTTTTCATCGACGGTTTCAGGCCTGAAAGAAAATAGTGAGAATATTCGCAACATTCTAAAAATGGTTGAAGAGTTTTCCGACCAAACCAACTTGCTTGCGCTCAATGCGGCAATTGAAGCAGCTCGAGCAGGTGAAGCCGGACGTGGCTTTGCAGTGGTTGCCGATGAAGTTCGTGCGCTGTCGGTCAAGGTCAATGCGGCCACCCGCCAGATCAGCGATTTTATCAATCAAATGAACGTGCTTGTCGGTGAAACCAATCAAGAATCAGAACAATTGATTTCTCATTCAAGCTCAGCAGAGAAAGCCATCAGTGATACCTCTCAAGGCTTTATTTCGATGAGTGATGACTTTGAACGCAATCAAGCACAATTAGAAGAAATCGTTAGTGCGGTACACCAACTTGAAGAAACACAAAAACATACCCACCAAGCAGTGCAACAAATTGTCGAACTGGGTCAGCAGTCTAAATCACAAATTGATGGCGCGTTAGCTGAATGCCAAAGTGCCCAAAAGCTCACAGAAACCACTCAAAAAGAGCTTACTCGTTTTGTTTCGCGGCGCTAAGCTCGCGAAACATCAAATGTGAGCACTTCGCTTATGCTAGCTTTGTTTAGCGCCAGCATGACTAGCCTATCTACTCCCAGTGCAACGCCAGCACAATCGGGGATGCCTGCGTCAAGTGCAGCCAATAACCGCTCATCGGCCGGCACAGGATGCAATCCCATCTCAGCTCTGAGTTGGTTATCTTGCTCAAAACGCGCTCTTTGTTCTACCGCATCCGTCAATTCATTAAATCCGTTAGCCAGTTCCATGTTGCGATAATAGAGCTCAAAACGCCCTGCAACGCGATTGTCTTTCGGGTTAAGTTTTGCCAGCGCCGCTTGCGATGCCGGAAAGTGATAAACAAAACAAGGTTGCTGCTGACCGATTTTAGGCTCAATTTCCATGCAAAATAGCAATTGCAGTAAAGTATCTGGATTATTCTCGATAGCTGCAATATCACCATAACCATATTTGTTGGCGTGCGCTTTTAATTCCGTCAGCGACACGCTTAAGGGGTCAAATCCAAGGTATGTCTCAAAGGCTTGTTGGTAAGTCATCGAATCACTAGCAGGACAGTCCAATAACATCTGCATCAACTCATCGATTTCCGCCATTAAGTCAAATTCGTCAAAGCCCGGACGATACCACTCTAACATCGTAAATTCTGGATTGTGATGACGTCCTGACTCTTCATTACGAAAAGCCTTACATAATTGAAAAATCGCACCACTGCCGGCGGCTAGTAGCCTTTTCATCGCGTACTCAGGTGACGTTTGTAAAAATAAAGGCAAACCTTGGCTGTGATTTGGGCCAACAAATCGAGTATGGAAAGTATCTAAGTGAGGATCGGTCACTGAGGCTTGAGAAAGGCTCGGCGTGTCGACTTCCATCACGTCACGAGCCGCAAAAAAGTGCCGTATCTTCGCTAAAATTGCAGCCCTTTGCCTAAGCGTGTCTATCGTTGCACTCGGCTGCCAATTGTTCACCGTCATTGTTTACTCCAAAAAAATCCCAGCAACATGCTGGGATTTATAAAACATCGTAAATTGCTTTACGCTATTATTTTACGCGGCTTACGTATTCGCCACTACGCGTATCAACTTTGATCACTTCACCAATTTGAACGAACAAAGGAACACGAACAACAGCACCTGTGCTTAGGGTTGCAGGCTTACCACCAGTACCCGCAGTGTCGCCTTTCAGGCCTGGATCGGTTTCAGTGATCTCAAGTTCAACAAAGTTAGGAGGTGTTACTGCGATTGGATTACCATTCCACAGTGTGATAGTACAAACGTCATTTTCAACCAGCCATTTTACGCTATCACCCACTGCTTTTTCATCAGCTGCGATCTGCTCAAATGTTTCGTTGTTCATGAAATGCCAGAACTCACCGTCAGTGTATAAATACGCTAGATCAGTATCCATTACGTCTGCGCCTTCCACTGAGTCGCCAGACTTAAAGGTTTTCTCTAGTACTTTACCTGAGATAAGCTTACGGATTTTAACGCGGTTAAACGCTTGTCCTTTACCAGGCTTGACCATTTCATTTTCTAAGATAGAACAAGGCTCGCCGTCCATCATAATTTTTAGGCCGCCCTTGAACTCGTTGGTGCTATAATTCGCCATCGTATCCTCTAATCTACGTATATTCGAGTAATTAACCTGCTAATGATACAAATAAATGAAGTAAATTTGCAGACTAACTGGCAAAAAGAATTAGCAAATGTTGTCACTGACCCACAAGAGCTACTCAACATCTTGGGGTTGCATGACCAATTTGATGCACGAGACTTTGCAGCTAAGCGCTTGTTTCCTATGCGAGTACCTCACCCATTTATCGCTAAAATGCGCCACGGAGATCGTCATGATCCCTTGCTATTACAAGTGTTACCTGTACATCAGGAATATTTAACTGAAGCGGGATTTAGTAAAGATCCACTCGAAGAACAAGACGCACCTGTACCTGGTTTGTTACATAAGTACCGTTCTAGGGTATTACTCATGCTCAAAACCGGTTGTGCGGTCAACTGCCGCTACTGTTTTCGACGCCACTTCCCCTATCAGGATAATCAGGTCAACAAACGCACCTTAGAGCCTGTATTTGATTATTTGCGCGCCCATCATGAAATCAATGAGGTGATCTTAAGTGGCGGTGATCCGCTGATGGCCAAAGATGACATGATAGCTTGGGTGCTAAAACAATTAGAGGCTATACCACAAATCAAACGTTTACGTATTCACAGCCGCTTACCGGTAGTGATCCCAGCGAGAGTAACCGAGGAATTGTGCCAACGTTTAGCAAACAGTCATTTAAAGGTGATTTTGGTAAATCACATTAATCATGCAAATGAAATCGATGATACTTTTAAAGCGGCAATGCAAAAACTTAAACAAGCCAATGTGACCTTGCTAAACCAAGCTGTGCTACTTAAAGGAATTAATAACGATGTTGCGGCTCAGGCCCAATTGAGTGAAGCCCTATTCGATGCAGATATACTGCCTTATTATTTGCATTTACTCGATAAGGTAGAAGGCGCTAGTCATTTTGATGTAGAAGAGCGTGAAGCCAAGGCGATAATGGCTGAGCTTTTAGAAGTGCTACCGGGATTCTTGGTGCCTAAATTGGTGCGAGAAATTGGTGGTCAGCCAAGTAAAACGCCGATCGACTTAAATTTACTAGACTAAAATAGCAAAAAATCGGTGCTAATGACCCTAGCACCGATTGCTTTGCACATATCTATCGGACATGCCGAAGACAACGTGCCATCAGACATAAGCTTACGCGTATGTATTGATGTTGTTGCCTAGCGTTGCTGTCACTGATTTCGCTGGCGTTTGTGCTGCTGCACTGCTGCCCGCAGATTCAATTAAAGCAAGTGCGGCTTGTCCATCTGCTTGCTGTTGCTTCTTTGCCAATGCAGCGCTGTACACTTCACCACTTTGGCTCGCTCCAGACATAGCAGGTAGGTTACTTCCGGAAATATTCATAAGTGATTACCTGACTTTTTGATGGATCAAATTGGTTATCGGCGTATAAATTTAAACCTTTAGGATAAATTACGAGATAAGTTTCCAATTCCTTTGTACTACTTATAAAAGGGTAGATTTACACCTGACATTTGTAAATGAAACCCTTAAAATAAGCCCTTTTAATAGGGCGATTAGGACTGACCATGCAAGCCGTTATCGAAAAACTCAATGAAAATCTCAAGATCATATACCGCCAAGCACTAGATGCGGATAAAAAACTCGATGAATTGCAGCAGCAAGGTCACGGTAAGTTTAAAGCACTATTTACAGAAGAAGCGGGGTTTACGTTTGAAGCCAAGCGCTTTAAACCTTATGTTTTGGATGTTGCAGCCGACGTTGAAGGTCTATCGACGACTGAAGAAATTGACGAGCAAAAACTTGCACTTGTTGTGAAAAAGCTACAGAGCCTATTACAACTGCTCGCTACCTTTAAATAATTTATCAATTCAGGTTCTGTTGTTTGGGGCCTCTGTAATGTACAAGGAATGAAATCATGTTTACATACCCGACTTGGGTTGGCTTTGATTTAGACGGTACTTTAGTAAGTACCGCTGAAGATATCGCCTACGCTTTAAACACGACATTAAACCATTACTATTTGCCGGATATTGAACTTGCCCTTGTTAAAACTTGGATTGGCAATGGTACAACTAAGCTGACTGAACGTGCGTTAGACTTCCATAACAATACCAATATTGACAGAGCCGAAGCGACTCGTTTACTTGAAACCATTTACGATGACTGTGTTACACGCTCATCCAGTTTATTCTCTAATGCAAAAGCTACACTGCAGAGTTTACATCAGCAAAGAATTAAACTCGCTTTAGTCACCAACAAGAATACTTCACATACTCATAAGTTATTAGAGCACTTAGAAATTAAAGCTATGTTTGACACAATTGTGTGTGCTGACACTTTGAAAAAGAAAAAGCCAGATCCACTGCCTTTATACACCTCTGTAAATAATATGAATTGCGAAGTACAAGATGGGTTTTATGTCGGTGACTCCATCAACGATGTGACAACTGCACGAAATGCAGGTTGTAAAGTTGTTACCGTTGACTATGGCTATAATCATGGCAATCCAATTTCACAAAGTGAGCCTGACGCCATTATCAGTGATTTATCGGAAGTATTAGCACTATTCAATTAGTAATCTTAGATAAAAAAGCTCACATCCATGTGAGCTATGAGAAAGTAAATACATTACTATAGAATATGAACCCGTTTTAGATGACGATTTAAGCCGCTTCCTTCAAAGCGACTGCGTCCATGTAATAAAGCTAGATTATCCACAAACACAAACTCGCCTTTCCTCCAACTATGTTTATAAAAGTAGTTCGACGAGTAAAGTAACGAGTTCATTTCTTTCAAAAAGACGTCACTTTGATAAGTATCAAAACCTATCACCTGTGCCTCAACTGGATTCACTGCCATATTATCTTTATTGAAAGGTTCAATATAACGCATGCGAGGCTTGCCTGTCTTAGGGTGACGGCTTATTAAAGGAACTTCAATCACCCCTCCATAGTGGGCTTTCTTTTCCGTTTCATAACGGATCCGAATTTGCTTCCATTGCTCAATGGTATCGTTCGGTAGACTTTCTAGTAACCGTGTTGTATTCAAAAATGTAGTCTCTCCACCACCGGAGCTGGAACTACTCTGCAAGCATTGAAAGAAGTTAAACCTTGGCTCTTCTGAGGCGAATGCTCCGTCCCAGTGCAGCTCTACCTTACCCTCACTGAAAATATGATTTTGCGGTTGCTCTTGTATTTTTAAATCAAGTACATAACCGAAGTCCCACTGCAAAAGCGGACCGATCTCTTTAGCTACTAACTCCATATCAGTATCATTGAGGGGCTCAAATCCTTTGAGCACAACCAGTCCTTGAGAAAATATTTCATCGATCAATGACGCAATATTAAGACGCTCAACTCGTTGACAAGCCATAGAAGTTGCATCAATGACAACTCCAACGCTATCCAAGGCTTTAACTGTATCCATCACTCCGCTCCTCGATGAATACGCTCAAAATGGCTTGCACGGCCTTCGTTGAACACCAATACACAACCTAACTTCTCAGCTTGTTCACGCGGCATGAGTTGATAACTTGTATTATCTTTCACCAATACTGAATGCCATGGCGTTGTCCAGACATCAGTTTGTGAAACTAAAGAAATACCAATTTTTTCAGACACTAAGTATTGAGGGTGAATTGATAGGCGTAACGCTTCAGGTAAGTGATCTTTCAACAATCGACTCCATGCATTACTCCTTTGGATCACTCGGTAGGCAGCTGTTTTAGCAACTTTTTGCAACGCTGTGCGGCTATAATCCGAAAACTTTTCAATGCCAGAGAAATCCTCCAACATAAAGCGCGTGATGCCTTTATACATCGTGGACGCTTCTTTTTCATTTTTCACTCGTTGACGTAAGTCTGACAAGCTCTCTCCGTAGCGGATCATCAGCTCTTCACGAAGTACAGTAAAGTCATCAACTTTGTCAAATACATCTTCTAAATTAAAGAATTCAAAATAGTTAGGGTAATGACGAGCCGCGTATTGGCGTAGTGTATTTACGTACTGACTGACATGTGAATCCGTGACATGAATGATATCGGCAAAAACACGACCATCAGAACAAATTGTTACTTTTGCACCTGGTTCATAAATAGATTCAATCTGTTTACAGAGATTGACTAAGCGTTCAAATGCATAAAACTCC
Source organism: Pseudoalteromonas sp. Of11M-6 (assembly GCF_022347905.1). Lineage (NCBI taxonomy): Bacteria > Pseudomonadati > Pseudomonadota > Gammaproteobacteria > Alteromonadales > Pseudoalteromonadaceae > Pseudoalteromonas > Pseudoalteromonas sp. Of11M-6. Next base: position 90,261 of record NZ_JAKRFW010000001.1, read on the forward strand.
CCTTTATCAGGCAAGAAACCCAGTGTTTTCGTTCTATTTGGTGACTTTGCAGGGAAAGCTGGCAATACCATATTAATAGGTTCGTTATTTGCGATGAATTGCTCAACTTTCTCCACATGCCCCGCGATCTGCTCAGTGAATGGTGCGTTATCTTCTATAGGTAACAAACGGCGTTGCTCAAAAATTAGTGAAATAATATCTTCTGCTAACGACTGTATTTGACAATCCTGGATGCGGTGTTTAATAGCTAAATTTTCCATTTTCTTTGCCTAATTATTATATGTGAAAAAGCTGCATAGCATGGGTAAGTGATAATTTATCTTCGATAGCAGCTTGAACTACCATCGGCATTTTTTCTTCGTCAAAGTCGACCTTTTGAATTTCACATAAGCTACGTAAAAACCCCTGATAGGTGACTTCCAAAAGTGCATGATCTAATTCTGCAATCGCCGCATCGTCTAACATTGCACCTCTTGTATGTGCGTGTTTCATACGTTGTCGCGTGAGTTCAATATCGAAAAAGTGTCCACGATTGTAGCGGTATTCATACCCTTTGATTAATTGAATAAACTCATCTTTTAATACGTGAATTCGTGCAATCGCAGCATTTTCTATCATCGCGATAGCTTTTTGATTAACTTCGTCTTGACTCATTCCATGCTGGCTTGGGCAATAACCATAACGACGAGACATAGAGGACGGTAAAATAAAACCAAACCAATGCATTAGTAATGCTTCAAAATGCGTTTTATGTACTTCATAACTACCATGGTAGTTACCTGTAATGTGCAACATAAAACTCTCATACCAAGAAAGAAGGTACGCATTGAATGCCTTTGTTTTACCAGCAAACACTTCTGCATCTTCGGCGATATCCGCCTCAATAAGCTCGCCAATCATGCGGTTAGCATCGGTTAGGTAAGCAGAACCTGGTGATAACAAGGGATCTAAAAAGGCTGATGACATTCCAGTTAAGAACCAGCGTTCTGTAGAAAAGGATTGCTTTGCCTTTCTAGATAGTCGCTTCATCGAGGTGTAATCTAATAATTCAGCGTGCTGTCCTAGAATTTCATTGAGTGCTTGATGAGAGCGTAAAAACTGCTCAAATTCTTCAGCTGAACGAATATTTAAATTCACTTCATTATTTTTAGCAGTAATCCCTATGCTAAAGGTGTCTTGATTCAATGGAATTAACCAAATCCAATATCCTTTATACATAAAGTGATTGGTAGCCAGTGCTCTACTCGTAAAGTTCGATCGAGCACGCCACTCATCACTTCCAAGGTGATCAATCAGCTCAATATGCTTAAACCTTCCCCAGTATGAACTCACAGGGTGGCGATCATTTTGTGATTCAATTAATCCAAGCTGTTTACCCAACGGTGAATTAAAGCCAGATGCATCAACTAAATAACGACAAGTATAACTGCTACCACTGCTGGTAACTACAGTGTGTCCTTGTTGCGCATCGAGACTAATTTCATTAACTGTAGTGCCCATTACAACATCGACACCTAGTTCACGATTGAACTGCACCATATCGTTATCAAACTTTTCGCGGTCAATTTGATGCGCAGGGATGCCATGATACCAACTACGCCCAAGCTCACTCAGTTCTTCCACACTTAAATCGCGGTTATCACTATCAAAGTAAAAACGCAGCCCATGTTTGTATAGGTGGTTTGTTTCAAGATAAAAACCAAGCTTTAAATCGTTTGCCATGTAGTCCCAAAAAGACTCCAGTGTCGACTCTCCAACCCAACTATTAAACGCCTGCTTTCTCTCTATAACCGTAATTTTCATATCTGGATGAGCCAATTTTAGTTGTCTTGCCAAGCAAGCCCCCGCCATTGAACCACCAATAATCAATACATCTGCGTATTGGCTTACCATAATTTCTCCTTAAAGGTAGTAAGTCAGCCTAAGTTCTATAAAATCATCATCTTTAAACCCGTAGGTCGCATCACGCTGGGTTTGCTCTAAAAACAAGTTTGCTTCAAGCGCTAGACTCAAGTGACTGGAGAGCCTAGTCGAAAATTCGGTTTTAATGGTGTGAGCCCCAGTATCGTTATCGATTAAGACCCCAGTAATCATGCTCGTATCATCAACATCATTCCACGCGAGTCGCATGCCAATAAATGTCGCATCTTGATAGAGACGATTTAGATTCACCTGTTCTTCGGTATCTCTATGTAACTCCATGAGTAAACTGAGATCTTTGTTGGAATTGGCGATGCCGTAAAAGTAGTATTCAGCACCGACTACATAAGCCCAGCTTTTCCCTCCCATTTGGTGATGGCGATGTACCGCTTCAACCTTCCCAAGCAGGTACTCAGACGTCCACTGTAAGTCCAATGCTGTTTGTTGAAGGCGCCGATAAATGGCATCGAACTCTTGATTATCATTAGGGCGTATAACGGGCTCCCTGTCGATGCCGTCGAAGTAGTAGGTTCCGACATCCCAATCACCAAGTACACCGCGATAACCTAATAAGTAGCTACCTCTATAATTAGCATCTCGGCCTACAAATTGCTCATCGGTCACAGCTAGTGGCAACGACAAGCGGTCATCAGGAAGGCCGAAATCACGCTCACGAAAATAAGGTAAAGACATGGCAAACCAATGACCATTATCAGTAAAATGCTGATAATGGAGTAGTAATTCTCCAAGCTTAGCCTCGTTATCTAAATTTCGTGTCGGCTGCTTTTGATTGACGATATCAACCAAATGACGAGACTCTGCAACTCCCCAAAAAACAGTATTTACACCAACATTCAACTGCCCTTGAGAGAAAGAACGAGTGATATATGCTTCTTGAATGTCGAATGCCCTTACCCCCTCATTTTTCGCTGCACTCAATACAGGTTTAAGCCCTCCGCTTAAGCCTGTCTTTGGGTTTTCAAAATCCAGCTCCCACATCAATTTAGCATCGAACTCTCGGTCAAGTTGTGAGGCTCTCATCGGAGAGCCATTATACTGCCGAGTGCTAAGGTCAATGCTGGTACTACTTTGCCATTCCATCTCAGCTTTCGCATACGGAATGCAAGATAGCACAACAGCAAGCATCGCCTTGAGTCGCATACCACCCCCTATTTCAACGACGATTTAATAAAGTCGCGAGCACTCAAGGAAATATCAAATTGGTAGTCTGAAAACTCTAATATCGTCTTTTTGCCCGACTGGTGATTTTCCATTGTCATGGTAAGCGGACGCCAGTACGCCTGTTGATATAACTTGTAGTTATCTAGGCTCAATGTTTTTAAATGACTGCCTTTTCTATCGTAGAAGTCTATTTTTCTAACTTGATAATCCTTGGTATCTATTAATGCACGTTGTTTGGTATATCCCGAGTTTTCATATTTTGGAAACCGATCTATCACCGCACATGTCAGCTCGCCACACGCCTCTTCCGCTACATATTCATAGCTATACTTATTGAGTTCTTGAGCCGTAAAATCTTCAAACGCAAACTCGCTGCCAACAAATGGTCCCGATTTGTTTGCAGAAGAGATCCGTTTAACACGCTTAAGCGCTGGGAGATATAACCACTGATCATCAGCATCTATAATTTGCGCATGTGAAAGCAGCTTGGTTTCTTTTACATCTGCAGGAGAGTTAAAAATGATAAGGCTTTTGTCACCTTTGTCTTCGTCTGCCACTTCCATGGTTTTCATGGTCAATAAACGTTCGGTTTCTTGGCCTTTCTTGTCTATCAAACGCATTTTTAAATCAACCGCACTGACTTCAAAACCTCGATCTGAACGATCTGCTTTAGCTGCTATGTTGTAGCCTAGATTGTCTTGCGTTGCGTTGCTGGCAAAAGGTATAACCAGCAATCCGATTGCTAAATGTGATAAAAACTTAGACGTTGTAGATTTCATTTTTCGTTCCTTCTTGAATAGGCGCTTTGCTCGCTTGCTTTGATCTTTTAGCCAGTAACATAAGCAGCGCGGGTAAGAATAAAAAGTCCACGATGAGTGCCATGACAATGGCAAGTGCAGTTAGCAGCCCCATCTGCGCATTGATCATAAAGGTTGAATAGGCCAACACTGCGAAACCGCCAGCCAGAATAAATGTGGTCAGTAAAATAGCTTCACCGACGGTTTCAAAGGCATACTTCACCGCACCTGCGGGGTCCAATCCCTGCTCTCGCCTCGCCCGTAAATACTTGGATAGGAAATGCACGGTATTATCAACAATGATCCCTAAAGAAGTTGAAGTTACCGTAGCCGCCGCCACACCAACTTGACCGACCAATATAGCCCAAATACCAAAAGTGAATAGCATCGGAATTGTGTTGGGTAGAATACTTGCGATCCCATATTTAATACTTCTCAGCGTCATCACCATAATCAAGGTGATCACGATAACGGCAATTAAATTACCGCTGAGCATGCTTTCTGCGTTACGCTGGAAAATATGTGAGAACATTACGGTCGCACCGGTTGCTTTAGCATGCATAGCATCTGGTGTATGGTCGACTAACCAAGCCTCAGTGCGAGCGATAAAAGATTGGATCTGGCCAGTTGAGAGGTTATCTAGAGTCAAGCTTACTCGAGTTGCCGATTTATCCATACTGATCCTGTCCGTCAGGTCTAACCCAAATGGCAAGGACATTTCATAAAGCAGAAGATACTGCGCTGCTAACTCTCTATCTGCAGGTAAACGATACATACCGGTATCATCTTGATGCATATTTTTGTTGAGACGCTTAACAATATCCGTGTAACTATAGACATGAACCACCTCTGGTTGCATTCTCAGCCACTGTGTAAATTGATTCAGATTGGTAAGATATTCAGGTTCACTGATCCCGCCTACTTTGCCACTTTCAACATCAAACTCAACCACATAAATACCAGTAAGGTTTTCCATGGTAAAATCGGTATCACGGCGAAACTCCACTCGATGATCGAAGTACTTCACAAACTCATCATTGAGATCAATATTGGGGACCACGTAGGCACTAGCCGCAATCGCAACAACAGTAAATAGCAAAATAGCTCGATACTTCTGCGCTACAGCACCACCAAAACGACCTAGGTAATGAGATAACATGCTTGTACGAGTTGCATAGCTCTTTTTGTCTGGCAAAATGGCGATCAGGCTGGGTAGTAAAATTAGAGATAATACCCAAGCAGCAGCAATACCAAATGCTGTAATGTTGCCCAAATCTGCAAATGGAGGGGCATCCGACATGTTAAGAGTTAAAAAGCCTACAATTGTAGTCAAGCTAGTTATAGATACGGGAACGAAGTTAATTCGTAAACTTTCCACTATCGCGTGATTTTTTTCGTGTCCTGCTTTTCTTGCAGCATAGTAAGACAACAAAACGTGTATGCTGTCAGCTATCGCTAGCGTTAGAATAATAGTTGGTGCGGTTATCGAAATAGGAGTTAATTGAATACCAGCGTAGCCACTGACCCCCATAGCCACAACACTTGAGAAAATCACCACAGATACAGCTGCAATAGTTCCTGGAAAACTGCGTAATCCACAGTACATTACAATGATCAAAACCAAATACATGATAGGCGTAAGGGTTTCGGCATCTTGCTGCCCTGACTCACTAAACGCATTGTTTAGCATCGAAATTCCAGAAAGCGCAAACACTAAATCAGGATTCTCTTGCTGTGCTTTTGCAACTATTTCGCGAACATATTTTACCGCTGTCGGTACTTCAGTCAGTGATTCACCTGGGTACTGAACGGTAATATTGATACCTGTCGTCTTACCATTATTTGCGATCAAGCGCTGTTTTAATAAGGGCTCTTGTTGTGCAATTTCCGCTTTTTGTAAAATGTCTTCTTCACTTAATGACTGGACGTTTTTCATCAAGTCCGCAACTATCAGCTCATCTCCCTCCGCGTAACTATGCTGAAAGTTAGTCACAGAGTCGACTCGACTAGCATAGGGTGTTTGCCACGCAGCCTCTGTCAGCTGTTCAACCACCATTGCGTGCTGTTTGGATAAACCGTTACCCGCCTTTTGATGTACAACAATAAGAATATTATCGTTCTTGGTGTACTTATCCTGAAAAGCTTCAAAAGCCAGTAGTTCGGGGTTTGAAGCACTAAAAAATGCCCGATAATCATTAGAAAATGTTAACCCTTTTGCCCCAATACCAATTGCAATACAAGACATGATACTGAAGAGTAAACACAAGTATTTATATCTAGTGACAAACTCACCGAGTCGCTTAGCAACTCCTTCTAGCGATGATCCCATTGTCTCTCCTTAAATAACAGAACAATCATTCTGATATAAAATAAAAAAATAGCTAAAAGCTTTTCTTCACGATCACTTCTAGCAATTAAGCAAACGCTTTGGGTAATCTTTACTGATCACTCAATTCAAATCTTTATCACGACGTATTATCTTTCGTTACTTCTGCGCCATCATGTCAAAAATCGTAGTTAAGTAATGTCTCAGAGTTTCACGATGGAAATCTCCTTTTGCCATCACGGCTACACCTTGAAGCACGCCAAGTAAACAAAAGCTCAAGCTGTTTGCATCAATCTCTTTGCGAATCTCACCTTGCGCTTGCGCTTTTTCAATGAAATCTCGAAACTGCGCACTCAGCGCACTGTAGACCTGTTGCACCGCTGAATTCATATCAGAGTCGGATTCACCCACTTCTGTGGCCGTATTACAAATCAAGCAGCCATTAGCACCATGCTCTGCAATGTTTTGACTATACAAGTTAAAAAATGCAGTTAAGTCTGCCAAGCTGCCATCGCTTGCACTTAAACGCTTAAGCCCAGGCCCAATTTTACGCAGTGAATACTCCTGCAAACAGCGTTGAAACAATTCCTTTTTATTACCAAATTCTTGGTAAAACCCGTACCGACTGACACCAGTACAAGTGACTAACTGTTCCATGGAAGTATTCCTATATCCTTGCTTCCAAAACAGGATTGTCGCTTGTTCCAATGCTTTATCGACATTAAACTCTCGCGTTCTTCCCATAGGCTCCTCAAAAAACAGAATATACATTCTGAAATAAAAAAGTCAACAAAATCACAACAAAATAATAAAACCGTAACAATTGGATTGTTATGACCTTAGTTCAGCTTAGGTGCTTATAAAAGCATCCAACCTAAGTACGAAATAAGTAGTGAGTTACGATTAGAACTATTCACAACTCCAAGAAACAGTAACATGTATTTGAGGTAGGCAAAATATTTTGAGGTATAAAACTAAAAATTACTACAATAGAGTACGAGTAGTAGCGACTCATCTAACTTACTAATATTCAGCTAAAAGAAGATGAGAACACCCAGTCTCGGCGCTCTCATCAAGATCGCCATAGCTGTTGATCAACTCAACTAGCTTTCTTCATTAAGTCATCTTCAAACCAGTCAGTTAAAAGACGCTTTTCGTAATAAAAGGATTCGTCCATTCCCCTTTTTATTCTATCCATGAATGACATATCTTTTAACGTCACGCCATTTTCCTCTGCGATGGTTTTACCAGACTTATCAGTTAACTTATAACTAATTTCAAAACGGGGGAAATGGATTGGTTTAATCACCCGAATATCAGTAGTACCATAATGAACATCACCTGCAAGATCTATATCATCAAAAGTAATCGCAAGCTTGTAACCCTCGGGTAAGTTAGTCGCTAATTCTTCTAGGTGTTTCTGTAGTTGCTTCTCAACCCGTTGATGAAACGAACCTCGCGTTTCATTACCTGGCCTAACATCGCGATACTCTTTAAAGTCCTTCCAAGTCACAGCGACTTCACCTGCATTGACAAACAAGGGAGTCATAAATAAAGCAAGTATTGCAATTTGTGTTTTCATCTTTGGATCTCCTTCAAACTCTACCATCACCTTACTCCTTCATTATGTGAAGTAAAGCAAGATCACACCCTTTTACGCAGTGTGACATTTGGCTACATTTACATCAATATAATAGTAAGACCGAAGTTATTGGTAAATGTTCTCAAACAGGTATAAACACCATGAAATGAACGATAAATTTCATTTTTCATCTGCGCTACACCCTCTACCTGCTCAGTGAATAGATCGGTAATATTTATTCTTTCGTCAGCGGTTAATCGCATAAAGTGTAGTCAATGGTTGCTAATGCCCCCTTAATATCTATCACTTCAGCCCTAAAAGTGTCGCGTAAATTTCCTATGTAACCACATTATCGAGCTTAGATCAGACCTCATGACAGCCGCGACGTTAAGAATTTAGGTACACCACAAGCTACGTCTTGAGGTATGTTTGCATGGTAAAGTTGGAGACATAGCCGCAGAACACGATGGTGAACGCGACATGTTGCCGAGTGATTTTTTTGCAGTAGTAAGGAGTTACTAAGCTGAGCAACCAGCCTTCAGTTTTGATGATTTTTTAGGTCGAGATTTATCCTGTCATATCTCACTTGTCATTGTGAAAGAAATCACTACTTCTCGAATGTTTGTGCTGCATTAAAACCTAATCACATAAAAACAGGTTACATTTTACCGATTTGTTTGGTTTACTGGTCTATTAAATAACCTGAGATTCGGACCATTAATACCTTATTCAAACCTCAGGTTCACGAGTCAGATTATAATAATTAAAAGAATTTATATGAAAAAAACGATTAACATCTCCCTTGGTACTTTAGCTAGTTGCCTTTCTGTGCTTGCAACGAATTCTCATGCGCTTGGAAATGACAACGATTCAATAGACAACCTGCCAAGCACAGCTTTGCAATGGCAAGCCGTAGCAAAACAAGATATCCATTACGCCTATCAGCAATCTGCTACTAATCACCCCGGTATATTGGATAGCCACAATCCTGGCTTTGCGCAGTTACTTGAAAACGCAAAACAACAAGCGTTAGTGCTTGCTGAAAAGATCAAAGATGCCCCTGGCTATGAGGCCACAATTGCCCGTTTTAATACTGTTTTACAAGATGGTCATGCTGGCGCTGTGGCGGTTTTACCAAAGGCGGTGAAGCAACCTAGGCGCTGGCCGGGGTTCTCGGTGGTTTGGCGTGGTGATGGTTTAAAAGTGTATTACAGCGAGCATGATAAAGTGACTAAGGGCGACAAGGTCATACGCTGTAATGATACGCCTATTAAGCCTTTGATGCGTAACACGTTGTTTAAGTTTCATGGTCAAGTTGAGCAGCCTGGTCATTGGTGGAATCAAGGGTGGCGATTATTAATCGACGACGGTAATCCATTTTTACCACCATTAAAAACATGCGACTTTATGCAATCGAATGGCGTGGCTTACAGTCTACAGTTACAGTGGGTAGAACGACCAGATAGCGTTAGTCAACACCTAGTAAATGCTTACAATGGCGATAAGTTGGAGGTCGGTTTACATTGGCCTGTTGAAGATATAGCCTGGATAGCAATGCCCACCTTTGCACCTAACGAAACAGAAAAATCAAATTACCAACAACTATTTGCTGACTTAGCTAGGCAACGCGAACAACTTCTCACAGCTACAGCTGTGGTATTAGACCTTCGTCATAATCAAGGTGGTTCAACGTATTGGAGTTTGAAAATCGCCGAGCAATTATGGGGGCAGCAAATCGTTAATTATCGAAAAGATAAACATGACGAAAAATCACAGGTGTGGTGGCGAGCATCAAAAGATAATACTCAGTATGTAGAGTCGTTAATAACTGTATTACGCGACCAGCCTGAGATGCATGAAATGGTGAAAGCAGTGTCTGTAGGTATGCGTGCATCTTTAGAGGCTGGAAAGCCATTTTATGTAGAGCATAAGCCACAAGCAAACAATGCTTTAAAGCAGCTAGCTGAAAGTGACTTTAAAAATAAAGCGATAGTGATCGTGCCGGGGCAATGTGGCAGCGCCTGTCTGGGTGCTGTCGATACTTTTAAGTTGTTTTCAAATACAGTGTTATTTGGCGCCCCAAGTAGCTCAGATTCAACCTATATGGATGTAAGGTTGGCTGATACCCCATCAGGCTTGAGCAAGGTCATTATTCCTAATAAAGTCTATGTAAATAGAGCCCGTGGCAATGGTGATTTTTATCAACCTGACATCCCATTTAATGAGGTAGAGTGGACAACAGAAGCCATATTAGAGGGAATCAAAAAAGTGGCCGATAAAGGGGTTAGGCGCTAGGAGTTAGGTGCTGGGAATCTGGATGTCTGCTACCAATTTGCAGTTTATGATTTAAATTGAGAAAAATAATGCAAAAAAATAAAACCTTATTTGTCATTACACATCTGCTGAAGGGCTAATGGGGATTCTTAGAAATAGGCGGCTATGGGCTACACATCCACAGTATTTGGATGATATAGGGACGTTTAATTAGGTTTTTTGGGGGGGGGTAAAGCAATGCTCCAAAGTGCTACAAAAAGACATAAAAAAACCTAACATCTGAATTAACCCCCAATGTTGGTCTCCAACTATTGGGGGTCGGTTCAAGCTAGGTGACTTTTTAATTTATCTATATTTTAGATAAGAATATGAGATTACATCTCTGGTCTATCAGTGTTACAGATTTCAATCGATAATGTATAAGTCGTAGGTCTGTCACAGTCGATTGAATTCAAGTTGCAGTTGTGTGTGACGAAACCACCACCAATTGCCGGAGTTGCCTTAACTGGCAGTGTTTTATTATCACGAGATAGGTTTTTGATGCTTTTTTTAGTTAGATGTAGTTTCATTTTCAATATTCCTGTTGAATTAGTAATTAATTATTCTGATATTTTTATTAGATTGAATACTAAAGATAATGTCACCATTGCTACAAAATACAATGTGCAGTGGATTATTCATAAGACATGACTCAATAGCATTAATTAAAGTTATCAAAATAGGAACTAGGTATCAACGGATTTTTGTACGTTTTTAATACCAACTTGCTTAATTAAGCTCTCTATTTTGAAGCGAGAAAGTCTTGTCAATAGCACAGCTACCGCATCCTGCTAGCACCAAGGTAACGACATCCATACAGATAAGAAAAACTTTCTACTCAATTGTTTTAAATAATAAAATCTTAAAACCAGCTGCGTCAAACTTGCTCCTTCAAATTAAGAAAGAAACTAGTATAAGTTCAAATGTAGCTGAAGATTTTTATTATTTTTTAACATGGCAAACGAACGCTTATGCGTTAATTTGCCATTATTATAGAGTGGTAAAGGTAAGCTTAAAGTAGCCAACCCCTTCTTTAAATCCAAGATCGTTTAGATCGGTGAGCCTGGTGGCATTTCAAGCGCTTTAAAGCTTTCAGGCCACTCTCCTGAATCTAGGTAGCGATTGATTTGCTGTGCGAGCATATGTTTAAACGCTTGCTCAAAAGCAACATCGCTAAATACCGACGACTGATTAAAGTCTTTCGCAACTTTTGCTAAATAAAACTTTAATTGCGCCTGAACTTCAGGTGCGACTTTATCGTTGTGACTCAGTTTTACAAGCTGAGTTGCACTTAGGTATTGCACTCGTTGCTGTAGCTTTTGAGCCATACCTTTGCTGCCTGACTGGGCAAATACCTGCTGATATAAAGCATCTAAAAGTGCCTGTGTACCAAAATATTGGGGATCACGTGCGTGCTGCTGTGCAAGACGATTTAATCGCTGTGGGTTAAGCAGCAAGTTAAGGCTATGCTGTACGGCGACTTCTGGTAATGCCATCGCATCTAGGGTTAGCCCAGTTCTCCCTTTAATACTTTCGCGAGTTTTGTACTCACCGTAAGCCTTAGGAGGTATTAACGCCAAAATAGAGTCAGGAATAGTCAACGCCGCAGGCGACAGCGTACTCAAAAGCGCATTGGCCGCATTTTGCTGCGCCTCTTTAGCCACAACTTTCGCCCCTTTTATTACCTCGTCACCGCGAACTTCATAGTCGTAATCCACGCCGCCAATCAATTTTACTGCAGCTTCAACTTGATAACGATGGAAAAGATACAGTGGTACCAGTTTCTCCTCTAGCTGCGACAGAGCAACTCCTTTTTGAATGCTGTGAATACCAAAGCTATTCAACGCCTGCTTGCGAACATCCAACACACGCAGTAATTCGGCAGCAGGATCTGCCCCATTATCCCAAAGGTGTGCCGTTGGGTGCGCTCCGCCTTGTGCTCTGGCGTCTGAATCAGAGATAAACTCAAGCCCTTGCGCCTTATTTTCAGCAAGAATAGCTGCAAGCTCAGTGGCTTCATCAGCGCCAGCGAAATCACTATAACCATATTTAATCACTTGTGTATCCCACACGCCCATGCCTTTTGCGTAGCCCTTGGTAATATCAAGTTGGCCATTTTCAAATCCCACCAGCGGATGAGGATAGTCCATGACTGACGCGCGATCCTTTACCGACGCTGAGAAGTTGTGTGCAATGCCCAACGTGTGGCCAATTTCATGTGCACTCAACTGACGAATACGGTCTAGCGCCATAGCATGAAGTCGCTCAGTCACCTCATTACCCTCAACAAATGGTGCAGAAAGTGCTTCGGCGATAAGAATATCTTGACGGACACGCAGCGAGCCTAGCGTCACGTGCCCTTTTAAAATTTCACCGGTACGTGGGTCAATCACCGACGCGCCGTATGACCACCCACGAGTAGCACGATGAACCCACTGGATCACGTTATAGCGAATATCCATAGGATCGGCATTATCAGGAAGTACTTTGACTTGAAACGCATTTTTGTAGCCAGCAGCTTCAAATGCTTGATCCCACCATTTAGCACCATCAAGTAATGCTGTTTTGACCGGCTCAGGTACGCCAGGATCAAGATAGTAAACAATTGGCTCTACGGCCTCCGAGACTTGTGCAGTTGGGTCTTTTTTCTGTAAACGGTGGCGTGGGATATAACGCACAAACATTGACTGTCCAAGCGGTGCTGAGTAATCCTTATGCTCGATACTCCAATAACCCGATTGCGGATGAAACGCACGTGGCTGGTAGTTATCGTCAGGCAGCTCAATTAAAGAGTGGTGCTGATGTACTGTAAGCGCATAAGGATCTGCACTCACCTGACGTACATATTCACCTGGCTTTGTCCCTTTGAAAGTCAATACGGCTTCAAGTTCTGTGTTTTTAACAAATGCCTTTGAACGCGACATAAACACAGCACTGCGGCTTGAATCTAAGCTAAAACTACCTTGATTACGATTTGCCAACGTGAGAGAAACACCATGCACATCGCTGAGTAGATAAGGCGTGTAGTCAACCAAAACACTGTCTTTATCTTCTGCGACCACGTTGAACCCGTGTAGAATGCTTGAAGCAAAAGCCTCTTTAACGCTTTGCTTTTCGGCCATATTATTCGCACTTGCGCGATAATACGTGTTGATAGCACGCAGCATGACCTTATCACCAAAACGTTCAAACTGAACTAAGTGCGTACCACCTAACTGCCCGCGGTCTAAACCGATATCATTCGAACCTACACCATAAGGTAAACTATGCTGTAACAAGAAAGGGGCGTCTAGTTTGTCGATGTCTAAGTACAGTTTGCCGCTCGAATCATCGCTATAGAAGGCGTAAAAACCGGGATGATGATTAAAACTGGCAGTAAATTCATCAATAGACTTAATTGCTGCGTGTGCTTGGGTTATCATACACAGTAGCAAAGCGGATACAGTTTGAGTGAAGCACGTTATTTTTCTCATGGCTGCTCTTTGTTATTTATGGTTTTGAGGCTTAACCCCAGTTGTATATGAAATCGTATACAATTTACAGTCTTTCAAGACGAATTACAGCGCTGTTTATGGCACCTCTCACACTATTTATTGCCATAAACACAAGGTGATCAGGATTTAAAAAATGCGTAGACTCCCTCCGGTGTTAATTGAAGATGGTTGTTCTCGTGAGTTGGTTTCTCTAATCAGAACCATTCTCGCGGCATGTAAAGAAATATCGTTCCGTGTTGGCCAAGGTGCACTTTCAGGTGTATTAGGTTCAACCTTAGATGAGAACATTCAAGGTGAAACGCAAAAGAAGCTCGATGTACTTTCAAACCAGCTATTGAAAGATATTTTGCTTGAATCTGGCTATGTCAAAGCCATCGCTTCTGAAGAAGAAGATTACACCGTCGCCGGCAATCCAAAAGCGAACTATATTGTCGCTTTCGATCCGTTGGATGGTTCATCCAATACCGACATTAACTCACTAGTTGGTACTATTTTCTCTATTATGGAAGCCCCTGAAGGTTCAGATCCTAGCGATCCTGCAATCTTTATGCAGCCAGGTCATAAACAAGTAGCAGCGGGCTATGTGTTATATGGCCCATCAACCATGTTAGCGCTATCAACCGGCAAGGGAACTCGCTTGTTTACCCTAGACAAAACACACGGTAGCTTCCTACTCACGCAAGACTTTGCTGCCATTCCTGAAGACACCAAAGAGTTTGCCATCAACGCTTCAAACCAACGCCACTGGACCCCAGCAATGCAAAACTACATTGCCGATTTACTTGAAGGTGAAACCGGACCGCGTGGTAAAAACTTCAATATGCGCTGGATAGCGGCAATGGTTGGCGATGTTCACCGCGTATTATGCCGTGGCGGACTATTCACTTATCCAGAAGATCGCAAAGATCCAAACAAGCCATTTAAACTTCGCCTACTTTACGAAGCCAATCCAATGGCGATGCTTATCGAACAAGCAGGCGGTATTGCCCACACTGGGCGTGAACGCATTTTGGATATTCAACCTGAAGAAATACATCAACGCGTTGGTGTTATCTTAGGTTCAAAGCACGAAGTTGAAGCGTGCCTTGCTTATCATAAGTGATCTATTTTGAAGCGAGAAAATAGCTCGCTTCGCAAATGAAAAAGGTGCCATTGGCACCTTTTTCACATTAAATAGTGGTATAACTCGTCTCAACGGGCACATCGGGATCAGCGCCCCATTCACTCCACGAGCCGTCATATACCGTCAAATGTTCATAACCTAGCTCGTCAGCCACCAGCGCTAAAATACAAGCTGTAACACCTGAGCCACAAGAGAATATCAGAGGCTTAGTTTTGTCCTTTGATAAGTCGCTATACAGCACTTCAAGCTCGATGAGTGGTTTAAAACAGCCATCAGCATTTAGCAAACTCGTATATGGTAGGTTTTTACTTTTAGGTACATGACCGCTGCGCATATCTACACGAGGTTCTTGCTCTTCACCAGTAAAGCGCTTTGCACCTCTAGCATCAAATAGATCACTCAGTTCAGCATCAATATTACTAAGCACAGCCGCTTTATCGACAAATGCTGTTTCGTCATATGCAGCGACAAAGTTTCCTGCTTGTTGGACTTGCGCGTATGCTTGACTCAAAGGGTATTGTTTTTCACACCAAGCAGGTAATCCGCCATCCAGTACATACACTTGTTTATGACCCATCATTTTGAGCATATACCAAGCTCTGGCAGCGCTAAACATGCCCTTATCATCGTAAGCGACTAACACATCATGTTGGTTGATACCAAGCTGTCGCATTTCTGCTTGAAATTGAGCTGGACTGCAGCACATATTGGGTGATGTAGCATAGGGATTAGCTAGCGCACCACTAATATCAAAACGCAGCGCGCCTTGAATGATTGCAGGGGCGTTATAAGGGCCTGACTGACCCGGTTTTACAATGCCAGCATCCAATACTTTCACTTTGCCAAGGTTTGCAAAGAGCCATTCCCTATCGACCACATGCTTCATGCTATTACTTTCCTTCGGGTCTGCGCACGACCTCTATTATTTCTGTTGTTGAAATTGATGGGGTGCGCTCTAAATAAACCACATCACAGATATCTTTATATATATCGAACTTGTCTTTCCAATCATCACCCATCACCAGAACATCCGCATCAAAGTCTTTGATATATTGCGCTTTTAGCTCCAGAGATTCCTCCACAAACACCTCATCTACAAATCGCAATGAACTAATGATTTTTAGGCGTTCTGCTATTGAGTATATTGGATTTCTACCTTTTTTCGAAAAGTTAAGTTCATCCGACGAGATCCCCACAATGAGATAATCACCCAGTGCTTTCGCTCGCTCTAAAATATTGACATGACCAACATGGAATACATCAAAGGTTCCAAATGTGATAACTTTTTTCAACTTGGCTCTCTTTCTAATCAGCACGATTTGAGCTGTAACCTACTATGGCATTTATTTGTTGCTAAAACCGTGACGAACTTTACGACAATTTGGCTATTAGATTACAGAATTAAGCATCAAAATTCAGCTTATACTTTACTCTTTTGGATTAAGAACAATAACTCCAATAAACAACACAATTTATCTGCAAGGACAAGTTTACTAACAAAATACAAACAAACCTCTCTGCAAGCTTTTTGCTATCGAGCCTACAGCTTGATCACTTCACTTCGCATCGGTGCTAGACGGGCCAAAACTTGATTTTGTACAGAGTGAGCAATCCCAACCTCATTCATTGCGTTGATCAAGAGATCAACCACTCGATTAAAGTCAGACTCACTAATAGCCATGCCGGTGTGGATCTGCACCATGCTATCACCTTCATAATCACAAGGGCCATCTAAGGTATCGCACAGATGAGTGATAAACCCTTCACGAAAGTGCCTAACATTGGACTCTCTAAAATACGGTAAAATAACGTCATCATTGCCAATCTGTTTAATAAACGCGTCTACTAGCTTTTCTGCGCCGGCGTTACCCCCTATTTGCTCATATAGGGAGGTTTGTGGAGTTGAAGCACTACACGCCACGAGGAAAAGCAAGATTGCCGTTAGTGATAGCCATTTCATTTAAAAGTACCCCGTAACAGATAGATACCAACCCGTTTGAGAAGGTTGCCCTGCGATTTTTCCAAGGTCTAGCCATGCCGCCGTAACACTTACTGACTTATTCGGGATCCAAGCGACAAATACATCTTTCCAATCTGATTCACCAAGTCCAAGGTTATTGGATTTTTGGCGGTATTCTGCACCGACAGCCCAATGCCTAGATAAAAATACTGCGCTGCTGGCTTCTAGTTGCCAAGGCGCACTGTCGTTAGCCCCACCATAACCCAGAATGCCAAGTTGATTAGCCCGAGAATGTCTCATCGTAATATTCCAGAACCAGTTATAACCGCCTACAGCACCCAAATGCAGTTTGCTTGCAGCTAAGTAATAATCCGTTCCTGAGTCTTCTTCAGCGCCAAGTAAATTGGCAACCGTTGCATCATCCAAGGACTTATGCTGAATACCAAAGCTCAATTGTGGATATTTACTGTAGACGATATCGCCATATAGCCGCACCTTAGCACCGACAATATCTTGCTCAATATCAAGATTAAGCGCATCCACATCGAAGTTTTGTCGAGCGAAACTTAACTCTACGCGATTGAATAAGTTGGCTTGAACGCCACACACATCGAGCTGGTAGTCTTTTAGGCTAGCTCGGCTACAAAACCCGCTCGCCGACCATTCATCTTCCGAAGCATATCCGGCAAGCTGCGCCCATGGCACAATACCGCCACCGGCACTTCCCTCAACCTGTGACACCCCGGGAGTCGCTAGTAACTTTCCTGTTGCGGCGTAAGTTGGTCCGCATACTATTAAGCATGCGGCAAAAACATTAGCCCACTTCATTATATCTCCCCAGCCACAGGTCAAAGTCTGCGGCTTTAAGCGGCTTACTTAGATAGTAACCTTGTGCATAATCACACTGCATTGACTCAAGTAGCTCAAGCGATGCTTTGTCTTCAACCCCTTCCGCGACCACGCTAAAACCAAGTTGGTGACCAAGCGTGATAGTGGAGCGCACAATAAACTGGTCTTTTTCCGATTGTGCGAGCTTTAAAATAAATACCTTGTCGAGTTTCAACTCATCAATAGGTAACATTTTTAATCGACCAAGGGAGGTTTGACCCACACCATAATCATCAAGAGAGACCTGCACGCCAAGCTGTTTGAGCGCTTGGAGAACCGCAATGCCTTTTTCCTCATTCTCAATCATGTCTCGCTCAGTAAGCTCTATGGTGATCAACTCAGGTTTGACGTTATATGTGTCTAGTAGCGTCTTAAGATGAGACAAGAAATTTTTATCTGCAATGTCTTGTGCCGATACATTAATAGCCGCCTTGATGCGTTCACCTTGGCGTACCCAATTAGCAACTTGAGACACCACAGTCTTTACTACCCACTGAGTTAACTCAACAATCAAACCTGATTGCTCGGCAAGATCGATAAATAGTTCGGGCGACACCCATTCGCCATTTTTACGTTGCCAACGAATAAGAGACTCAACCTTATCAATACGATTGGTTTTCATATTTAGCTTTGGTTGGTAGGTCATAAAAAGCTGACCATCGTCGTTGGCAATAGCGTGTTTTAGTTCATCAATAATTTGCAGGCGCTCTAGGTGGGCTTCATCTTCACCAGATTGGTAGTAGTAAACATCATGACCATCGTGCGCTGCAGTATCAACTGCTATCAAAGCCCGGCGAACAACATCCTCGGGAGTATGCGCTTGTTTGGGGTAATGCACTACGCCGATACTAAAGTGAAGCGAAATATCTAACCCCTGCACAGTGTAGGGCTTGCTCAGACCTTGATTTAGCATCTCAGCGCATTCAACAATACCGAGCACAGCACTTTGCGGATCGGCACACGCACTCGCTGGATGTGCAACTAAAAACTCATCACCACCAAGCCTAACATTCAATCCGCCTTCTGCTGTATTGATCTCCGCTATCCGTTTCGCCACGGCTTTAATACAATCATCTCCTACCCGAGGGCCGAGCTTGTCATTGATATGGCGTAATCCCTTTATGTCTATGGCAATAAAGTAATACTCTGCACCACTGCTGAGCATACTATGTAGTTTATCCAAAGCCGCATTACGATTAAAAAATCCCGTTAAATGGTCATGACTGGCTTGAAAGCGGATCTGCTCTTCACGCTCTTGAATGTCTTCGCCCATATCATTAAAAGCGTCAACAAGCTGGCAAATTTCTTGGGTCGGTCGAGCCTCTTCCAGTTTGGCTGAGTAATCCCCTTTAGCAAAGCGTTTTGCCAACTCAGTAAGCTTACTAAGCGGTGTCGTAAGATTCTTGGCAACAATACCACTGGTGATAAAACCAATAAGGATAGTACCGAGGGAGAGTAAAATAATGGTCAACACCATTTTATCGAATTCTTGATACTGAGTAGTTAAATCCGCACTGAGTACCAAACTCACCGGGTTACTCTCAAGAGAAGGTAAGCTCACCTCTGCACTTTCATATACCGGATACTGGCTAAGCCAACGTGTCGTTTTTTGCGCCGCTAGGAAAGTAAATAAATCACCACCAAGTGCAAGAGTAGTCAGCGAACTTGCTTTTAGGTTATCAGCGGCACCAACAAAGCTCGTTTCCATTCCTGTCAGCTCTTTGAGCTCTAACGCCACAGCAGATCCAACCTCAAAGCCAATAATTGAGTATGCAATCGTCCTAGGTGCGCGCACAGGCAAAATAATCACTTGATACAACTGCTCACTAAGCACCACAAAAGCTGAGTGGTCGGTGTGGCTTTGCAACGCTTGCATCCAAGTTCTGGTGTCGCTCGGGAAGTCGAGTCCTTCCCTGTTAGCGGAGATCAGGTCGCCTTTCACATCCAGCAGCAGCATTAAGTCGGCATCAATACGGCGGGAGTGATTAAGCAACACACTACTGATGGTTTGTGCATCTCTCGTCGCGACTGCCTGTTTAAAGCCAAAGTCGGCGGTCAGTACAGTCGCCGCGGTAACCAATAGCTGCTCTCGCGCTTTTAAATACTGTTGATAAACATTTTGTGCCACTTGAATTTTTCTTTGCACTTGCGCTTCATTGAATTTACTTGTGGACCACCAAAAACTTGCCAAGCTCATCCCCGCCGTGACAAGGATCAGCAAAATACAGAGACTAATTATTTTATTTTTAAAGCTGTTATTCATTCATGTTGTCCAAAGCGCTCGCCAAAGGTATTACGCGGCGCTGGATAAGTTGTTTTTATTGTTACGGACATCGGCTCCATAGTGTTCACTATTTGCACGGTTTGCCGACTATCTATGTCATTATCTTGATAAGGATGCCATACCGTTACTTGTTTCGTAGAATTCGGCAAAGTTACCAGTCCATTCGCATCAGATACCAATACTTGCTTGTCATCTGCAATGTAAATATAGCCCACCATAGAGTCGTGAATGTTACAACCTAACACCACTACACCAGCGTTTTCAAACTTAAGCGGTTGATTTGGCGTGCCAGCGTATAGCTTTAGCTCAAAAGGTTTTACCGCAGAAAACGAATAAACGTGATGACGGATATCATCGCTATTGGGAAAATTAACCAATTGTCCTTTTTGAATAGTGAGGATGAAAGGAACAAACTGTTTATTGATTTGATCCATAACCGCCACTGCTTTTGCTGCTGACTCAACAGGCTCGTCCGTCAATTCAACAACGGCATGCTGCAAGGGCTTGCCGCTGCCATCTAGCACTGTTAATTGCCCAGCGTTTGCGCAGCTTGAATCTAAAAGGAATAAAAAACAAAAACTTAGTAGGAGTAGAACAGACGTTCGCATATCTGACTCTATTTTTTGCAACAATTAGGTTAAGTAAAAGAGACCTTGCAATGAAAAGCAAGTGGATTGAGGAAATTGCCCTAATAAACTTGTCTATCAGGGCAATTGAAAAATAATTAATCTATTAAACCGTACTGCTTATCAAGAATATCAATAACTTCTTGGCGAGGATCCGCAGGGATCGTTAGTTCACGGCCAACGATTTTACTTGCGATCCCAACGTAAGTTTCGCTTACCGACATCATCACAGCTTCTGGCAAAAGATAATCGCGAGCAAGCGCTTCTCGCTCAGGCATGCGATCTTTATTCAGCAGCACATCGCTATCTGGTACGTTGTTTATCAATAGCTGGCGGAAACCTTCTTTTGAGTTTTCAACGATCTTACCATCGCGATAAGCAGGGCCATCCCAAATACGTGACGAGTCAGGCGTACCGACTTCATCAATGTAAATTAGGCGCTCTTGGCCGTCTTTATCTTCAACGTAACCAAACTCAAATTTAGTATCAACAAAGATCTGATCAAGCTTCTCAAGCTCTTTACTGATCAGAGTAAAGCCCTCGGTTAGCAACTGCTCGTACTTATCCACATCTGCCGCAGATTTAAAGTTGAACGCTGCAAGGTTATCTTCAATGTTTTTACGAGAGATGTTTACGTCATCCACTTCTGGTACGTCTGCTAAACCTTTGATGATCCCTTTGGTTGATGGTGTGATTAAGACATCATCTAGTTTTTGATTGGCCTCTAAACCTGCTGGTAATTGCAAGCCACAAAACTCCCTTACGCCCTTTGCGTAATCGCGCCACATACTGCCGGTAATATATTGACGCGCAATCGCTTCAACTCTTACCGTACTGGCTTTGCGCACAATCCAAACATAAGGATGTGGAATATCAACAATGTGATTACCTGCAAGGCCAGCTTTATCAAAAAGTGAAAACCAATGGGAAGCAACGCTGTTAAGCGCAATGCCCTTACCCGGTACACCGTTAAGACCATTTTCACCTTGCCAAATACAATCAAACGCTGAAATACGGTCTGAAATGACCATAATTGCCAGCTCTGTACCAACCGGGACTTGATAGCCTTTTTCTTCAATTAAACGTGCACTGTCGGCGTCGGTTAACCAATAAACTGAACGTACTTTACCACTGTGAACCGCACCTTTAGTGCGAATTGGAAGATCGTCATTAACGTCTAAAACTTTGTAGCTACTCATTGTTACTCCAATGACAGGATGCGCCTTGCTAAAGGGCACAAAATAATGAGGGGGTTAGGGTCGCTATAATAGTCGAGCTGAACAAAAATCACAATTTAACTTACACGCTTGTTGTTGAGCTTAACTTAGTTTTGCTTTAGTCATTATTGTTATACCATCACAACATTATTTGCCAGCGTTGAGGCGTTATGCTTACGATATCTCAATTACAGTTTACATGGCCTAAGTCGAGCACCCCGGTGCTAACCATACCTAAGCTACATATCGCCCGAGGTGAACACGTGTTTTTACATGGTCCAAGCGGCAGCGGTAAATCGACTTTGCTTGGATTGATTGCCGGCACCTTGGATTGCCAGCAGGGAGAAATTGAAATTGCAGGTACAAACGCGAGCGCACTGAGCCGTGGCCAACGAGATAAGTTTAGAGCCGACCATATAGGTACTATTTTTCAGAACTTTAATTTGTTGCCCTATTTGTCGCCTATTGAAAACGTTACCCTTGGCTGTGAATTTTCCAAAAAGCGCAGGCAAAACATCTCCTCACAGAATAAATCGCTTGAGCAGGAAGCCAAACTTCTGCTCTCTGATCTTGGTATAGACGAGCACACTCAGCAGCGCAGTGTCGCGGAGTTAAGTATTGGCCAACAGCAGCGCGTAGCCGCCGCTCGCGCATTTATTGGCAGGCCCGAAATAATTATTGCCGATGAGCCAACCTCAGCCCTCGATGCCGACAG
Source organism: Pseudoalteromonas sp. Of11M-6 (assembly GCF_022347905.1). Classification (NCBI taxonomy): domain Bacteria; kingdom Pseudomonadati; phylum Pseudomonadota; class Gammaproteobacteria; order Alteromonadales; family Pseudoalteromonadaceae; genus Pseudoalteromonas; species Pseudoalteromonas sp. Of11M-6. The sequence continues at coordinate 112,688 of NZ_JAKRFW010000001.1, forward strand.
CCGTGATGGATTTATTAAATTACTCTTTAGCCAAGCCGCAGTTTACAGTGCATCTATTCTCTTTGTCAGTCACGACAAAAGCTTAGCGCCGTTATTTGATAGGCAAATAAGCTTACCTGATTTACAACAAGGAGCACCGCTATGCTAATCAAACTTGCGTGGAAAAGTACGCTAAACCGAAAAGCCAGCGTTGCCCTAACTCTAGTGACCATTGCAATTAGTGTCATGTTACTGCTGTCGGTTGAGCGTGTACGTCAAGACGCAAAATCCAGCTTTGCGAACACTATTTCTGGCACTGACTTGATTGTCGGCGCACGTACTGGTGATATTCAGCTTTTGCTTTCAAGCGTATTTAGAATTGGTCATGCCAATAACGCCGTACAATGGCAAAGTTACGAGTACATCAAGGCACAACGCGGTGTTGCTTGGAGCATTCCCATTAGTTTAGGCGATAGCCACAAAGGCTTTGCTGTGCTGGGCACTGATGCAAGTTACTTCAGTCATTATCAATACGCTAAAAAACAACACCTCACCTTTACTGCTGGTCGACCATTTCACAATGGCCAAGAAGTGGTGCTTGGGGCTATGGTCGCAAAAAAGCTGGGTTATCAACTGGGACAAAAAATCGTCATTTCTCATGGCATGGGCAATACCAGTTTCCATCATCATGATGACAATCCGCTGGTTATTTCTGGCATTTTGGCAGCCACGGGAACGCCGGTAGATAAAACGCTACATGTGCCATTAAGTGCCATCGAGAGCATGCATAGCTCAGGCCACAGCAAGCCATCTCGAATGGTTGCACGAAAGCAGGATGCAACGCACCACGAGCATGAGCATGAGCATGAGCATGAGCATGAGCATGAGCATGAGCATGACAGTAAAAACAATAGCGCTTTACTACACAACCTCGACTCTAAGCCCGGTGATTTAATTGGCTCGACAAAGCAAATCACTGCATTTTTACTTGGTTTTGAGTCACCACTTTATACCCTACAAGTGCGCAGAAATATTAATCAATATAAAGGTGAGCCTTTACTGGCAATTATGCCGGGGGTGACATTGAGAGAATTGTGGGAAATGCTAGATATTGTCGAAAAAATCCTGCTGCTTATCACCCTTGCTGTGGTGTTGATAAGCTTACTTGGCATGTTGACCTCATTGCTCGCCACGTTGAATCAAAGGCGTCGAGAACTTGCTATCCTACGCTCCGTTGGTGCGCGGCCTTGGCATATTTTTACACTTCTCATTAGCGAAGCAATTTTTATTACCGTGTTAGGATGTGCTTTCGGTGTAGCACTTTTTTATACCTTGCTCATTGCTGCCCAATCCGGCCTACAAAGTCAATTTGGTGTAGTCCTAAGTATCTCAGCGCTCTCAACCTATGAACTCACGCTACTAAGCGTTATTATAGGTGCAGGTACTTTGATCGGCGCCATTCCTGCCGCCCGTGCTTATTTTTACTCGCTTGCCGATGGCATGCAAATTAAAACCTAAGAGGATCAAGATGCAGTTAACCGCACGAACTCACGTTTTTTACTTCATTGCATTCATCACTGCGATGGTATTCAGTGGTATTGCAAATGCGGCACCACCTAAAGAGATATTCTGGGAAGATTTAATTCCAAAAGGGCATGTCCAGATCAGCAATCAAGACGCAGCAAGCCATGATGGCGCCGAGCAAAATTGGGTGCAACCTGACTTAGACGCCCCAGTCGTCAAAGAGTTAGACGGCCAACTAGTCAGCTTACCCGGCTTTGTTGTACCACTTGAAGGTGACAGTGAAGTGATCACCGAATTTTTGTTGGTTCCCTACTTTGGCGCTTGCATCCACGTGCCGCCTCCGCCGCCAAATCAAATCGTTCATGTCAAAATCAAAGGCGGTGTTCCGATTGAAAGCCTATATGATGCAATCACAGTCAGTGGCACGATTAAGGTTTCTACTTGGAAGGGCGACATCGCGCAAACAGGTTATATGATGGAAGCCAAAGGCGTCGCGCCATTTGAGCTCTAAAAGTCATATAAATCACTAAAAAAGAGTGCCAATACTTAATTGAGCTAGATTGGCACTCTTACCACTGCAAAACATACAATTTTATTTCTTTTATTTACCCTACTCAGTGGCAGGAACACTGGCATACACCAGTTCGATGAGATTATTCATGGTTCGCGACTTTTGCATATACGCCTTTTCCATATACGCCAGCTCCTGAAGCTCAAATAAGGTACTCTCTACAAGAGAAAACCACTTAGTGGTCGTCTCAGCTATCTCAACCTCTCCGCGACTCGATTTTTTAAGTGCTTCATAGAGAATATTTAAGTCGTTATATTGACGTAGATAATCCATATCACCCTCAGTCAGTTGTTACCCTTGTTTCATTTCACACTACAGTAACAAAAGCCTCGCTAAAAAATCTTGTCGAACCAACTTTTCTATTAAAATGATGAAAATAAAGTGAAAAGTATAAGTGTATTTCTGAGCGCCACTTTCAGATCTTACTAATTAAATTTCCTCTTGCAGAAACATTTTTATTGATTACAATTACAAATTAACAAAGATTACACATAAAAATAACTTGGGTGGCACTGAGCAGACTCCCCATGCAAGAAAGGACTAAATTGGTGGGCAATCCCTATTTTAAATATAACGGTGACGACCTTAGAAGAATGCGCCTTGCTGCCCAAAAAACCACGCAGCAAATGGCTGACCTTGTGGGTATTAGCCGCCAAACCTACGAAAACTATGAAAATGGTGTAAGCCGTATACCTTGGGATCACTTTCAGGTTTGGTGTAGGTACTGTGATATTGACCTTTCTCCCATTATTAAACAGTTTCAAGCGCTACGAAGCTTAATTAGTGATACCCAATTAAGACGCAAAAGCCCGACCTCTCCTGATGCAAAGAAAGTGGAAGAGTAAGTAATCATGTTTTCAGCTGGTTTAAGTAGTAAAAGGATTAAAAGAATGAAATTTGGAATGCAAAAAAAACTTAGTAAGGCAATAAAAATCAAAAAGTTACCAATGTATAGTTTAAAGTCCATTAAAGGTGGCAGCCTAGGAGTGGTTAAACATGACCCTCGAACTTCCTCTATGGCTTCTCATGGCGGAACAGTAGTAGATCCAAAACTAGGCACATAAGCTACTTCAGCTTTACAAAATATTCTCAATAGGTGAGTTTCAGAGTACAGTATTAACGATTTTAACCACTGCAAAAACTAAAAGGAATACTGCCATGATACTTTTGAACCACTTTAAGACCCATAAAAGCCTTATTTCCACAAAAAATAAAATAAACAGTATACAACTTATTGGCACTAAAAGCGCGAGTCAGGTTAGAGGTGGCAGCACAGGAAAACAGGTGGATGATCCCAAACTGAACCAACCGAACTCCGATGACGGTGCTAATTAAAGGGAATAAATAGTGAATAAAACGTATTATTTTGCAATTGTTTTTGCTCTGCTTTGGTGCTTTTTAGCATTCGTACATCATTCTTTCGGGCGCTTCGTTGACATACCTATTTTACTTTTAATTTTATCGTTTACGTTCCTAGCCAGAGAACAGTTAAATATTCAACATATTAGTACCTGTATTCTACTGGTTATGCTCATAGAGCTGGCAGGCTTTGAGCTGATATTAGCTAAACTACTAGTTGATGAAAAACCTTTCTATCAAAATCTAGCAATTTATTTACTACAGTTAATGTGCGACCTATGTCTATTCTTTTATTTTAAAAATAGAGTTCGCTTATCCTTATATTATGTTGAACGACGCAACCCTGCTCAGCGTGAATATATCTACATGACACATGCGGATATCTTATTGGTGGGTGTTTTCTTCCTATTTATACTCGTAGATATAGCTGCTTTTTCCGAGAACATAATTCGTAACTTAGAGTATTTGGGTATTGAAGAAAGCTTTGCAAAACAATTCTGGCATTGGGGTTTTGTATTCAATAGTTATCCATACCTAAAATCTGTATTGCTTTCACTCGTCATAACCACTCTATTGGCTACTATCTATGTTGAACGTTTTCGTCCTGCGCCAATTAAAGAAAGTGAAGAAGACTCAACGCTTAAAAAATCCGAGCCACAGCATAGGTCATAGTGATCTGTGCTGCTTTTACCCTAAATCAATTGAAGGAATAAACGATGGATTTAAAACTGAACAAAAAGCAATTGAAGTCATTAGCAGGTAGTAAGCTAATTTTGGATAACAACAAGACCCGTGAGATTGGTGGTGGTTGTTCCTACTATTGTAGTCGCGACTTAAACTGTGACACCGATGGCCCAACGATGGCCTGCCCATCTAAGGCGTTAGCGTGTGTTCCTGAGCCAAATACATTACATTGTGATTGCCCGACCAATATGTGCTAGTCACTAACCTGTCGCGACACTATGTCGCGACAACAACCCTGTTATTCTCCGTTCAACTTATACAATTGTATTAAGCATAGACCTCTGCTTGATACTGCTGAAAACGCATAAAAGCCTGACGAGCGCCGGTGATCAATGCATCTTCTTGTGCACTAGTTAACTCAACCGTATCGATAAATTGAATTAAGTGACGCCACGCACTGCCGCGCCCGGAACCTGGGCCTGCTAAGTAACGCGCGCCATACTCACCTGTGACGGGCAAACGCGCCTGCACTTGACGCCCAAGCATCGCGGCCCCAACCTTAGAGCCTTCAACGACATAAAGCGCTCCCAAAGCAGTCGCAAACTCGGTTGAAGTTGTGATAAACGGCGACAAAGACGGCACAGGTAATGTGTGCTGTAAGTCAGCAAAGTCCTGCTCTAACAACCCAAGCCGTCGGCGCGATTTGAGATCGTCAATATGCATAGAGAGTTCACGGTGCTCATATAATGCAGCGACATCGTTAAGAAACAGGTACTGAAGAGTCAAAAACTGGAGATAACGCTCAATGCTGGCAAACGGGTCTTTTGCCATAATGCTGCTATCTATACTGTCATGAAGATCAGCAGTACTTGCTTTTAATTTCAATGCACGGCTAGTAAGTGCGCTGGCTGCGGTCATGGGACTTCCTGTAATGTAAAGCGAGGGGAAAATGAGTGGACTGTGTTGGCTTTTTGAAAAGCCGCTCCAGCGATTGACACTGGAGCGAAGAAATATATCTAACTATTAGCTAACCTGAGGTTAGTTAGTTGAAGGTAACTCCATAATGCCATCAATCTCAACTTGTGCGCCTTTTGGTAGTTCTTTTACACCAATTGCAGCACGAGCTGGATATGGCTTTCTAAAATACTGAGCCATGATCTCGTTGACCGTTGCAAAGTTACTCAGATCAGTTAGGAAGATATTAACCTTAACCATATCTTGTAACTCGCCACCAGCCTCTTCACATACTGCGATAAGGTTTTTGAACACTTGGTGCGTTTGCTCTGCAAAATCTTCAGAAATAAATTCCATCGTCTCTGGCACCAATGGAATTTGACCAGATAAATAGACCGCAGTACCAACTTTTACCGCTTGGTTGTAAGTGCCAATTGCTGCTGGCGCTTTATCTGTTGAAATAATAGCTTTGTTCATTAATGTTCCTTTATTTTTTACGATACACGCGTTGTACATCTGGCATCACTCGAATTCGGCGCATAATATCAGCAACATGAATTCGGTTTTTCACGGTAATACCTAAATCAATCACGTATAAATTACTTTCTTTTTCGTCCGTTGCGATTTCGACAATATTAGCTTGAGTCGTCGCAACCACATTGGTTAATTTAGCCAACGCACCTTGGTGGTTAATAATTTCCACACGCAGCGCTGCTATATATTCTTTCTCTGGGTTGTCTTCCCACTTCACGACGAAGTACTTCGAACGCTCGTTGCGCCAACCCTTAATATTTTTACATTCTTGGCGGTGAACCATTAGGCCTTTGCCTTGGCTCATATATGCTGTGATAGCGTCACCCGGCACAGGGCGACAACATTTAGCATAGGTTACCAACATGCCTTCTGTTCCGATTATCGCGGCTTTAGCACGTTTAGCAATATCTTCTACCGCATTATCATCTTGCAGTAAACGCTTCGCTATCAATACACTCATGATATTGCCACACCCAATCTCAACCAGCAGCTCCAACAAGGTATTGAGGTTATGCTCTTCAAGTACGTTGTCGATTTGCTCTTGAGCAATATCATCTAGCTTATACTCACCCAGTGCCGAGTCGAGTAAACGGCGGCCTAGTTGGATCGCTTCTTCTTCTTGTTGGCTCTTGAGGTAATTGCGGATCCCAAGGCGTGCTTTACCCGTTACCACAAAATTCAGCCAAGTAGCGTTAGGGTGTGCACCTGAGCTAGTAATAACCTCGACCGTTTGGCCGGTATCGAGCGCTTTACTCAAAGGATAAGGCTTACGGTTTACACGAGCACCCACGCAGGTATTACCCACATCGGTATGCACGGCATAGGCAAAATCTACCGCCGTTGCGCCCATAGGTAACTCGACAATACGGCCATCTGGCGTAAAGACGTAAATTTCTTCTGGGAATAATTCGGTTTTAACGTTTTCCACAAATTCAAAAGACGAGCCTGCACTTTGCTGCAGTTCAAGCAAGCTTTGCATCCACTGACGCGCACGCTGCTGCGCGGTATGGCCGGCATTATCGCCTGACTTTTTATACATCCAGTGCGCCGCTACCCCTTTATCCGCCATATGATCCATATCGTGAGTACGAATTTGGATTTCTACCGGAATACCGTGCGGGCCTACCAGCGACGTATGAAGCGACTGATAACCGTTGGTTTTCGGTACGGCAATATAGTCTTTAAAACGAGTTTCAATTGGCTTATATAAATTATGTGCAACGCCTAGCACACGGTAGCAAGTATCTAGGTTGTCGACATTGATCCTAAAGGCGTAAATGTCCATCACCTCGTTAAACATTAACTCTTTATTCAGCATCTTGCGGTAAATACTGTATAAGTGCTTTTCACGGCCTTTTACTGAGCCTTGAATACCCGCTTCTTCCAGTCTAGATTCAATCTCAGACTGAATATTGCTGACCACTTCTTTACGATTACCACGTGCTTTTGCGACTTCTGAACGTAACGCACGATAGCGCATCGGATATAACGCCTGAAACCCGAGGTCTTCTAACTCATTTTTAATATCATGAATACCAAGGCGGTTTGCAATTGGCGCATAAATCTCTAGTGTTTCGCGGGCAATTCGACGGCGCTTGTCAGGACGCAAAGCACCTAGCGTTCGCATATTGTGCGTTCTGTCTGCAAGTTTAATAAGGATGACACGAATATCCTGCGTCATCGCCATGATCATCTTGCGATAGTTTTCGGCTTGGAACTCTTTTTTATCTTTGAAGCTCAGTTTATCGAGCTTTGACACCCCTTCCACCAACTCAGCGACCGTATCACCAAAGATCTCTGCTAAGTCGTCTTGGCTAAAGTCAGTATCTTCAATAACATCGTGCATCAGCGCAGCCATGAGTGTTTCATGATCAAGCCTCATGCTCGCAAGGATCTGGGTTACTTCTACTGGGTGAGTGATATAGGGCTCACCGCTAGAGCGCGTCTGTCCCTCGTGTGCCTCACGGGCCACGACATAGGCTTTTTGCACCAAATCGACGTCTTCTGGTGACAAATATTCTGAGATTTTCTTTTTGAGGCCTTCAAACAGATACATTCACACTCCAATGTTTCAGAGAAGCTATACTCGGCGAGTATAAAACGGGTTACAAGCTAGTTACTTAAGAATATACGATGAAACACCAGCAATGCCAATGAACAATTTATGCTACTTGTTAGGAAGTTAAAGGCGTTACGCGTTGTGTAATGTGCTGGCGATTTATACCAATTTGCTTAATTTCAATTGCTATAAAACAATAATGCCAGCAAAAAAGCTGGCATTATTGAATCTAGACAGTGGTTGGATTAGCGATTGCCACCAACGATTGCAGCTACTGCAGCAAGCTCTGCAGCTTCTTGATGCTGCTGCTCTTCACGGTCGATAATATCAAGCGAGTCAGTGGTTACAAAACCTTGCTCAATTTCACGTAGCGCGATTACGGTTGGCTTGTCGTTTTCAGCATCAACCATAGGATCTTTACCGCCTACAGAAATTTGGCGAGCGCGACGCGCTGCTACTAAAATCAAGTCAAAGCGGTTACCAATTTTATCTACTGCATCTTCTACAGTTACGCGAGCCATCGAAGCACTCCAAATTCAGTTCATTATGCAAAAGGCTAGTTTACTGTATGTCTAGCCTTTCGCCAAGTATTGATGGTTAAAAAACCTCAGGTTTAAAAGTAATTATTTTAGCAAGTCAGCGATAAGCGCTTGATGACGGATAGACTGTGCTTGTTGCTCAAGTCTTGCGGCAATCACAATATGTTCAAGCTCACCGCGTGTTTGCTCAAAGTCATCATTGACAAGAATATAGTCAAACTCGTTGTAATGTGAGCTTTCTGATTTCGCTTCAGCCATGCGACCTGCGATTACTTCTTGAGAGTCTTGACCACGACCATTTAAGCGCTTTTCTAGCTCCGCAGTTGAAGGAGGTAAAATAAAGATGGTCTTTACTTCAGGCATCAACTCACGCACCTGACGCGCACCCTGCCAGTCGATATCTAAAAACACATCAATACCAGCGGCAAGCTGATCTTCTATCGCTTGTTTTGAAGTGCCGTAGTAATTTTCGAATACTTGCGCCCACTCAAAGAAATCGCCTTTATCGATCAGCTGCTTAAATTCATCAACCGAGACAAAATGGTAATGTACGCCGTTTTCTTCGCCTGGACGAGGAGCACGCGTAGTGTGAGACACCGACACTTTAATATCGTCGTGCTTTTCCAATAACGCTTTGATTAAACTTGATTTACCCGCACCAGAAGGCGCAGAAAGGATAAACAGATTACCGCGTGTAGGTGATGTCATAGTCATTCTCAACAATAAGTACCGGCCGAGTGGTATTGGTTTACTCAAGTCTGCCGCAGAGCTAAAAGCGGGCATTATACCGAGTAACGTATAAGAATACACTAGGGATGAGAATAAGGAAAAGTCGAGGAATAAATTCAGCGTTGTGAGTAACCCAGAAACCTATCACTGTGCTAAATTTATTCCTCTAAAACAGAATGTTATTTTGCTGTGTAAAGCTGCTCCTACCAAAGTATTCACCCAGTAGGAGCGAGTTCACCTCGCGATCTTTTCACTGCTCACCGCGTGAAACGGCTCCTACCCAAGTATTCACCCAGTAGGAACGAATTCACCTCGCAATCTTTTAACCGCTCGCCGCCTAAAGCATCTCCTACCCAAGTATTCACCCCGTAGGAGCGAGTTCACCTCGCGATCTTTTCACTGCTCGCCGCGTAAAGCATCTCCTAGCAAAATATTCACCCAGTAGGAGCGAGTTCATCTCGCGATCTCTTAACTGCTCGCCGTGTGAAGCAGCGCCTACCAGAATATTCACCCAGTAGGAGCGAGTTCACCTCGCGATCTATTAACCCCTCGCCGCGTAAAGCAGCTCCTAACAAAATATTCACCCAGTAGGATCGAGTTCACCTCGCGATCTTTTAACCCCTCGCCGCGTGAAGCGGCTCCTACCCAAGTACTCACCCAGTAGGAGCGAGTTCATCTCGCGATCTTTTAACCGCTCGCCGCGTGAAGCGGCTCCTACCACGGTGTTCACCTCGTAGGAACGAGTTCACCTCGCGATCTTTTAACTGCTCGCCGCGTGAAGCGGCTCCTACCAAAGTATTCACCCAGTAGGAACGAGCTCACCTCGCGATCTTTTCACTGCTCGCCGCGTAAAGCATCTCCTAACAAAATATTCACCCAGTAGGAGCGAGTTCACCTCGCAATCTTTTCACTGCTCGCCGCGTAAAGTATCTCCTACCAAGGTAGTCACCACGTAGGAGCGAGTTCACCTCGCGATCTTTTAACCCCTCGCCGCGTAAAGCAGCTCCTACCAGAGTATTCACCCAGTAGGAGCGAGTTCACCTCGCGATCTGTTTAAAGCAAATCAGCTACGCTGCTACGTACTTCTTCAGGCCATACCCCAACTTGTACCTGACCAATATGCTGCTTTTGCAACAGCAACATCACTAAACGCGATTGGCCAATACCACCTCCTATCGTTTGTGGTAATTCACCCGCAACTAATTGTTGGTGCCAATCTAAGCTCAAGCGTGCTTCGTCATCGGTTAATTTAAGCTGTCTTGCAAGCGAATCAGGGCAAACACGAATGCCCATTGATGAGATTTCAAATGCATCTTCTAGCACCGGGTTCCATACCAAAATATCACCGTTAAGCCCTTGGTATTTGTCGCATGTTGGCGTTGACCAGTCGTCGTAATCCGGCGCGCGAACGTCATGAATCTTACCATCACCAAGCTCACCACCAATGCCAATTAAAAATACCGCGCCATATTCTTGGGCAATCGCTTTTTCACGTTGCTTGGCTGTGAAATTTGGATACATAGTGCGTAATTCTTCGCTGTGCACAAACGTAATTTTCTCAGGGAGGAATGCCGCAATGCCAAACTCATCCTCAACCACTTTTTCCGTTGCTTTAATTGAACGATAAAGGGTTTCTACCGTTTCTTTTAGTTTTGCCAGCGAACGCTCACTGTTTTCGCAAATCACCTTTTCCCAGTCCCACTGATCCACATAGACAGAATGGATTGGCGATAGCTTATCTTCGTCTGGACGTAGCGCTTTCATGTGCGTATAGAGGCCTTCGCCTTTAGCAAAACCATAATCGCCTAGTGTTTTGCGCTTCCACTTAGCAAGTGAATGCACTACCTCAAACTGCGCATCCGGTAGCGTTTTCACTTTTACCTGCACCGCCTGCTCGTGGCCACTTAGGTTGTCTTGAATACCGTCGCCCAAACGCGCCAAAATAGGCGCTTGTACTTCAACTAAACCCAATTGCTCGGTTAGCTGTGCTGAAAATACTTGTTTTACTCGTGCTATCTGTTTTTGTGTCTCTTGATACTTGCTCAACATGGTTAGGTCCTCATTCCCGAATTTGTCGTTTTGTTGAGTCTATATTTAAAGAAACCGACACAAACATCAATAACCCGCAACAAAAACACCTTTACATAATTGTTTTCATCAAAAATATGCTATAAATTTTATATAAACGATAATTGCTAATGGATATTTACATGGAAAATTATGAGATCGACAATCTGGATAGATCCATCCTTCACGCTTTAAAAGAAAATGCACGAACGCCCTACGCGGAATTAGCAAAAAGATTTGCTGTTAGCGCCGGTACCATCCATGTTCGGGTCGAAAAAATGAAGCAAGCGGGGATCATTGAAGGGACTCAAGTGAGCATTAATGCCAAACGACTTGGTTATGATGTCTGCTGTTTTATCGGAATAAACTTAAAACACGCTGGCGACTACCCGGGAGCCATCGCACGTTTAAAGGAATTTGAAGAAGTTGTTGAAGCCTACTACACCACGGGCAATTACAGCATTTTTATCAAAGTGATGGCGCGCTCCATCGACCACCTTCAAGATGTGCTTATTAATAAAGTGCAAACCATTGAGTCGATCCAGTCAACCGAAACGCTGATCTCACTGCAAAACCCAATTCAGCGCACCGTTATGCCCTAGCTTCTTTTTTGTTATAATCGCGGGAATTTTTTGATTAGAGTAGTAAGTAGATGGCTGAGAATAGATTCCATCGTGTAAAAAGCGTATTAGATAGACGCCAAACCGACCTCACAGTGTGCCTAGATGAAGTGCATAAGCACCATAATCTGTCAGCGATTGTGCGTACCGCAGACGCGGTTGGCTGCCACCACGTACACGCAGTATGGCCACAAGATCAAAGACGGTTAACAAACAATACCTCTGGCGGCAGCAAAAATTGGGTTGAAACCCATATGCATGAGGATATAGACCAAGCTGTTGCGACAATTCGTGAACAAAACCCAGGTGTACAATTATTAGCAACCAACCTTAGTGATAGCGCCGTTGATTTTCGTGAAATTGATTACACTAAACCTACCGCTATTATTGTCGGGCAAGAGCGTTTAGGGATCTCAGAGCGCGCACTTGAGCATGCGGATCAGCACATCGTGATCCCAATGCAAGGTATGGTGCAATCACTCAATGTGTCTGTTGCTGCAGCGCTTATTTTATACGAAGCGCAGCGCCAAAGAGATGCAGCAGGACTGTACAAACGTACAGATATGATGGATCCTGTGGTAAAACATAAGTTACTATTTGAAGGATGTCATCCAATCATTGCAACCCGCTGTCGCGAAAAAGGGCTACCTTACCCGGCACTTGATGAGCACGGTGAAATCGTTGCAGACGACGCTTTTTGGGACATTCTTAAGTTTACGCAGAAGAAATAAATAACGCGGATCGCGCTAGAGGATTAGCATGTCGACACCAAATTTGGCCACTTATCCAATCACCGAATTAAAAGGCGTAGGCCCAAAAGCGGCCGAGCGTTTGGCCAAACTTGGCATTCAATCGGTGCAAGACATGTTATTTCACCTTCCGCTACGCTACGAAGATCGTGCGCGCACCTATCCTATCTGCGAGCTGCAAGCGCATAGCCATGTCAGCATTGAAGCCGAGATTGAACGCAGCGAAATCACGCAAGGCAAACGCCGCATGTTGGTGTGTTATGTTAATGATGGGACGGGGCGGATCGCGCTGCGCTTTTTCAACTTTAATGCAGCACAAAAAAATGCCATGCAAGCGGGCAAAGTGATCCGCTGTTTTGGTGAAGTTCGCCGCGGTCATTATGGCTTTGAAATGGCGCATCCAGAATACAGCATCAAAGAGACGCGCTCTGCACCGAGCGATCCGAGCCTTGCGACGCTTACCCCAGTTTATCCTACCACCGAAGGATTAAAGCAACTGAGCATTCGGGCAATTGCCGATCAAGCCGTTGAGTTACTACGCAAATATGATGTACCAGACTATTTACCAGCTCAATATCGACCATCGCAGCAAAGCCTAAAAGAAGCGCTGTTATTACTGCACCGTCCACCACAGGAAGTGGATTTAGCACAATTAGAGCTCGGGCAACATCCTGCACAGGCACGATTGGCGTTTGAAGAGTTATTGGCGCAAAACCTCAGCTTGCTTAAGCTAAGACAAAAAGGTCAAGCGGTAAAAGCGGTTGCACTACCGCCCACCAACCCACTTGAAGCTCAGTTTTTGTCATCCTTGCCATTTGCCCCCACCAATGCCCAAAGTCGAGTAGTGGCAGAGATCAAAGGCGACTTACAACATCCCTACCCCATGATGCGATTGGTGCAAGGGGATGTCGGCTCAGGAAAAACGCTTGTGGCAGCGCTTAGCGCGTTAACGGCTATCGCACAAGGTTACCAAGTAGCAATTATGGCACCCACTGAGATCCTATCCGAGCAACACGGCATCAACTTCCTTAATTGGTTTGAACCTATGGGTATAGAAACCGTATGGCTGGGTGGTAAAACCAAAGGTAAGGAACGCACTCATGCGCTTGAGCGTATTGCTTCAGGGCAAGCACAGATGGTGGTCGGCACCCATGCGTTATTCCAAGAGCAAGTACAGTTTTCTAACCTTGCGCTTATCATCATCGACGAGCAACATCGTTTTGGTGTGCATCAGCGCCTAGCGCTGAGAGAAAAGGGAAAGTTTGGCGATTGCTATCCGCATCAGTTAGTGATGACCGCAACCCCAATCCCGAGAACCTTGGCAATGACGGCCTATGCAGATCTTGAAACCTCAATTATCGACGAGCTACCACCGGGCAGAACACCAATCACAACCGTCGCCGTGCCAGACACCAGACGCAATGAGGTGATCAAAAAAGTACAAAAGGCCTGTGTTGAAGATAAGCGTCAAGTTTACTGGGTATGTACGCTTATAGATGAGTCGGAGGCGCTACAATGCCAAGCCGCAGAAGACACCGCCAAAGCACTTGCCGAAGCCTTGCCAGAACTTAATATTGCGCTGGTACATGGTCGCATGAAAGCCCAAGAAAAGCAGACCATCATGGACGAATTTAAACAAGGTCATACCCATGTGCTGGTTGCAACTACCGTGATTGAAGTGGGCGTGGATGTACCCAACGCTAGCCTTATCATCATAGAAAACCCTGAGCGTTTGGGTCTGGCGCAGCTTCACCAATTGCGCGGCCGTGTTGGTCGCGGACAAATCGCATCACATTGTTTACTGCTTTACCATGCGCCACTGTCGGTCACTGCGCAAAAGCGTTTGGGGGTGCTTAGAGAAAGTAACGACGGATTTGTCATCGCTGAGCGCGACCTTGAGATCCGCGGCCCAGGTGAAGTGCTTGGTACAAAACAAACTGGATTGGCAGAGCTAAAAATTGCCGATCTTAGCCGTGATAAACATTTATTACCGCAAGTGAGAAGCCTCGCTTTTACCGTGCTTAAAAACCACAGCGATATTGTTGACCCGATTATCTGGCGTTGGATGGGTGATAAGAGCGAGCTGGCAATGGCGTAAGCCTGAAGCGCCAAATGATATAGAGATCGCGAGATAAACTCGCTCCCATAAAATAAGTCATTCTGGTAGGAGCCGCTTCATGCGGCGAGCAGTTAAGAGATCGCGAGGTGAACTCGCTCCCACAAAATAACCCTGCTGCCATAAAGTAAGCCACTCTGGTAGGAGCCGCTTCATGCGGCGAGCAGTTAAGAGATCGCGAGGTGAACTCGCTCCCACACAATGAGCCGGATCCCACAAAATAAACTCGTTCTCACAACTCTCTCATACAAAATCACCCATCGCGCTACGCTTGCTTCTTTTATCAAAGCTTGGCTACCATCTCTCTACATCAACTAAAAAAACTCAAAAATGAATCGTTTACTACGTGCGGTATGCACCTCATTTGCTGCTTGCATGGCGTCGATCGCCTCAGCAAAAGCAGTTTACCCAGATGTACCAGAGCAGATTAATTCATCTGCCAAATATGTTTTTTACTCTCATGGCTATATCGTTGAAGGTGATAATGAAACCCCTATTCATAAGCGCTGGGGTAAATATGACTTTCCAGCCATCAAACAGGCATTAAGTGATGATGCCTATACGCTAATTGCTGAGCATCGCCCTAAAGGCGTCGCACCAGAAGCGTATACAAAAACCTTGGTTAGCAAGGTTCACAAGTTACTGGACGCGGGCGTCAGCGCCAGCAACATTACACTCGTGGGGTTTTCTCGCGGTGGCGCGTTAACGATAATGGCAAGTGATGCATTAAAAAATGATGCCATTCACTACGTGGTACTAGCAGGCTGCGCTGGGCTTATCAAAAGTAAAACCGAGATTAAACTCTACGGCAAGGTGTTGTCGGTTTACGAAACCTCAGATCAAGTGGGCTCTTGCGATTTTGTGAAAGCACGCTCTGCAAACCTCAAAAGCTTTACAGAGCTTTCGATTTCAACCGGTAAGGAACACGGCGCTTTTTATCTCCCGAGAGACGAGTGGTTAAAGCCAGTTAAAAGCTGGATTTTAAATCACTAAATAACCTGAGGTTTGGTTAATTAGCGTGGCGTTCTTTCAGAGGAACGCCGTACAGCGCATTCATTCTACTCCCTTTGATATCTTTAAATCGCATTTTCAAGCAACCCCCCTGATTACTTATTGCACTTTTAAAAATGCTCTCTATAATTGAACCTTATTCGAATACCATTCGAATAAGGTTCAAACTCTAAGGAGAAACGATGGCACCGGCACCTAAATATGATAAAGAAACCCAGCAACGCATGATTTTAAACGCTGCGGAACAATGCATTAATGAGTCTTCAGTCACTGACTTTACAATGGCAAAAGTCTCTTTGCTTGCAGGATTGTCTATGGGCTCAATCTATAAGTTTGTGCAGACCAAAGAAGACCTAGTAATGGCGCTGGCCTATGAGTCTTTTACCCATACATCCAGTGTTTTTAAGCAAGTGTTGTCGTTACCACTTAGCACGCCAGAACGCATGCTCGCGGTGTGTCTTATCTCGCCACAAAAGCTAAAACGCTTCTCTTTTGATTATGAATTGCAGTCCTACTCTACCAATGAGGCGGTGATTAAAAGGGCTTCTGAGTTTTGGACCAATAAAATTATCGAATCCTGTGGTGGCTGTGAAAACGTGTTTAAACAAGCGCTAATTGATGGCATTGAAGCAGGTGAGTTGCAAGCTACACCAGATCTACACGACATGATAGAAGAAATTATCATCACCGGCTGGGCGCTTACCGTGGGATATGAGCAAGTACTGCGCTTGCAACAAACTAAGCAAATTGTTGAGGGCACAGCTTCATTGCTCGCACCACTTGAGCTTAATGACCCTGTTATTCGCAGCACAGTGAGGCTACTTAACAGCTATCCATGGCAACAGCCTATCACTCAAGACTCTCTGGCACGTATAGAGAAAGAATTGCAAGCGCTCGAGCTTCGTTAACTTAAGGAAATCACAATGAACATCAAACGTTGGCTTATGGCCGTTGTCATCATTCTCATCGTTATTACCAGCCTTGGTTTTGTGAAGTTTACACAAATCCAAGCGGCAATCGCCTTTGGGGAGTCTTTTCCGGAGCCTTCGGCTTCGGTAAAAAGCACGTATGTATCAACCACTGAGCATATTAAATCGGTTAAGGTTGTAGGTCAGCTCCATGCCAAGCGCACCGTCACTATTAGTAACGAGTATCCTGGTCTTATCACTTACGTCGGTTTTAAACCCGGTGAACAAGTGGAAGCGAACCAAATATTGTTGCGCTTAGATAGCAGCATTGATGAGGCGAATCTATTAGCGGCTAAAGCTCGAGTAAAGCTTGCTAAATCAACCTATCAACGGGTTGCCAAATTACTAGAACAAAAACGGATCAGCCCAGATGAGGTGGACAAAGCCGAAGCCGAGGTGGCAATTAATCTGGCAGACGTAAAACGACTAACCACATTAATCGAGAAAAAAACCATTCGTGCACCTTACCCGGGTCAAACGGGGTTAGAGCAATATCAGGTTGGTCAATTACTTGATGCCAATAGCGAAATCACTTTCCTGGTTGGGTTAGACGACAGCATTTGGGTGGATTTCAAAATTCCACAAACCTTACCACAACCTAACTTAGGCGAAGACGTTAGCGTGGCAATTTCTAATGCCAGCGGCCAAAAGCCTGCTCGCGTATCAGCCAAAATGCCAATGGTCGATGTCGCATCGCGTCAACAAAGTTATCGTGCTGAGCTACAAAACAGCGATGGCACACTCAGCCACAATCAAATGGTGTTAGTCAATGTACCAACCGAGATTGTGAACGCCGCAGTTGTGCCAACCAATGCGATTACGCGCAATCACTTTGGCGAATTTGTTTATGTACTTGAAAAGGACGACAGCCAAAACTGGCGAGCAAAACCGGTAAAAATTACTTTAGGCGATAAGGTAAACGATCAGCAACTTGTACTATCTGGCCTGCGTGGTGGTGAATTTATTGCTGCTGAGGGGGCATTCAAGCTACAAGAAAACTTATTGGTTTATACCGATCAGGTTGCCGCTGTTGATGGCAATAACGGAGGCCAGTAATGAGCGCATTACACGAAAATAAGCCGTCTATCATGGATATTTTTGTTAACCGGCCGGTACTGGCGATCGTGGTGTCATTGCTTATTGTGCTAGCGGGTTTTAATGCCGCCCGAGATATATCGGTGCAGCAATATCCAAAAATAGAAAGTGCCTCACTGGTGATCAACACTGTCTATACGGGCGCTGCCGCAGACGTCGTTAAAGGCTATGTTACCGAGCCAATCGAGCGAGTGGCCTCTACTGTTCCTGGCGTCGACTATGTAGACTCGATAACTACCTCGGGACTTAGCAAAGTTACCGCTTGGCTTGAACTTAATCATAGTACCACCGATGCCTTGGCTGAGCTGACCACCCGATTAAACCAGATCAAGTTTGAGTTACCCAGCGGAGCGGAAGATCCAGCCATTCAAATCGTACGTGCCGATAGTCCGTATGCGGTATTCTATCTCGATGTGGAATCTCAAGGTCTGCCACGTAACAACGTGAGCGATTATTTGATCAGAAATGTTGTCCCTTCTATGTCTGATATTCCCGGTGTACAAAAAGTGACGCTGGAAGGTGGCCGCGATCCAGCAATGCGAATTTGGCTCGATACCGAAAAACTCGCTATCTATGGCGTAAGTGCCAGCGATGTATTTGCCGCGCTACAAGCAAACAACACCATTGCCACCTTAGGTTACAGTGAAAATAACAGACAACGCATCGACCTGATGGCCAATACCTCGTTAAAAACGGTAGCCGATTTTAACAACCTAGTGGTAAAAGAAATCGATGGCACGCAACTCAAGCTCGGTAACATCGCCACGGTAGAACTCGGTGAAGCCGAAGGCATGGTAACCGCACGCCTTGATGACCACGATACGGTATTCTTAGCGGTGTGGGCATTACCGGGTGCCAATGAAATCGATATTGGTGATGCCCTGTATAAAAAGATTGATGAGATTAATACCATCTTACCCGACGGCATGCATTTAAGAATTGGCTACGATGGCACGCTTTATATGCGTGATTCCATAAAAGAAATCTTCACCACGCTTGGGGAAACCGTCCTACTTGTGGGGATTGTTGTACTCGCGATGATGGGCTCGTTTAGAACCGCCATGGTGCCGCTGGTTACCATACCTATCTCGATTTTAGGCGCAATCGCGGTGATCTCAGCAATGGGCTTTTCACTCAACCTACTGACTATTTTGGCTATCGTGCTTTCTGTTGGTTTAGTAGTGGATGATGCCATCGTGGTGGTTGAAAACGTTGCGCGTCATATGCGCGAAGGCAAACCCAGATTACAAGCCGCGCTTATCAGTTCACGTCAATTACTCGTCCCAATCATTGCCATGACGCTGACCCTTGCAGCGGTCTACGCGCCAATCGGATTTTTAACAGGTTTAACGGGGTTCTTATTCCGAGAGTTCGCGTTCACCCTAGCCATTGCGGTATTAATTTCTGGGCTGGTTGCTATTACCCTATCGCCCATCATGAGTGCTTACGTTAATCCCGAAGGCGGTAAAGAAGGTAAATTAACGCAAAAGGTCAATGGCTATTTTGATCGATTACAAACGTTCTATTTTCGTGCACTCGATACCTTGTTTAAGTGGCGTCCACAGGTCTTTTTTGTCGCTATCGTGTTCTCTTTATTGTCGGTGCCGTTTTACCTGTTATCACAAAAAGAGCTAGCCCCTATCGAAGATCAAAGCAGTATCCAAGTCGTAGTGGAAGCACCACCTGAGTCTTCTCAAGCTTATACGTCAGCGAAAATGAATGACACTGCCGAGGTCATGAACGCCACTGAAGGCGCTGAGTTTACTTGGCAGATTATTACGGCAGCAGCGGGTTTTGGCGGTGTAGAGCTTGCACCATTTGATGAGCGAGAAAACTCAGTACACGACTTGCTATACGATCTATACGGCCGGTTAGGCAGCGTGACTGGGCTAAGTTTATTCCCTATTCTACCGGCATCGCTTCCTACCGCAGGGCAGTTTGACGTTGAAGTAGTATTCCGTGCCAGTGACGATCCAACCGCGATGAAGCAGTACGCCGATGAGATTATTCAACGGGCAACCGCCAGTGGCAGCTTTATGTTCGTCAATACCGACCTAAAAATTGACCTGCCGCAAGCCGAGCTTGAAATCGACCGAGAGCTAGTTGCTGACTTAGGTCTAAACTTGTCGTCGGTAAACGAGCAACTTAGCATTTATATGTCGAATAATTTTGCCAACTACTTCAACAAAGAAGGCAAAGCCTACCGCGTCATTCCCATTGTCGGCGATGGCGAAAGGTACAATCCTGAGAACATTCTTAATATGCAAGTAAGAACGGATGCTGGCGATCTTATTCCGATTTCAGCGTTTGCTACCTTGCGCACCTTTACAAGCCCTAGAGTGCTTGGCTCATTCAATCAGCAAAACTCGTTTAGAATATTGGCAGGCACACTGCCACACATTACCAAAGAGCAAGCGCTCACACAGGTCGAAGAAATTGCAGCAGACGTCTTACCTAGTCACTACTCCATTGACTACGCTGGTGAATCAAGACAGCTAAGAAAAGAAGGCAACACCATGGTTGGCGTACTCCTGTTTGCCATGATAGTGGTGTTTTTCTTGCTGACGATCCAGTTCAACAGCTTTAGAGATCCGCTCGTGGTACTACTCGGCTGCGCACCTTTGGCACTCGCAGGTGCATTGATGTTACCATTTTTATCACTCACGACCGTCAACATTTACAGTCAAATCGGCCTAATCACGCTCATAGGCTTAATAGCCAAAAATGGCATCTTGATTGTTGAATTTGCGAACCACTTACAGCTTGAAGGTAAATCGAAATTTGAGGCGGTAAAAGGGGCTGCGGCCACACGTCTAAGACCCATACTGATGACCACAGGTGCAACCGTGCTTGGTCACTTCCCGTTGGTATTGGTAACCGGTGCAGGCGCAGAAGCGCGCAACAGCATAGGTATTATCTTAGTCGCAGGCATGCTCATTGGTACTTTCTTCACTTTGATTGTCTTACCGCTGCTTTATGAAAAGCTAGCCAGCGATCACCGTGGCGAAGCCGAAACTATTGAAACCTATCCTGAAGCACCGTTAGTAGGCAAAGTCAGTATGACGTGATAACTGGCTAATAACTAAAGGACACTAAGTGCCATACTTAGTGTCCCTTTAAATTGGTAAAAACCTTTCTTTTGATAAGCTATAATTTATTTCAATCTATAGCCGCTTTTGATCGTGATTTGGGCTTGTGCAAGTAGAATATAGTTTGCCAATATACTCCATCATGTAAAATAAAGATTGCCGATATGAGCAAAGCGATCAAGAGTAGTGACCAAGTAATGTTGATAACCGCCAACTTTTGCTGGCTATAACAGTAACTGGTCTTTTAGGCTCTTACACAGAAAACACATAGTGGGTGCCGTCGGGCAGCTCAACATCAAGGCGCAGCTTACCACCAGATGCTTCCACGTAGCGTTTGAGGGAAGACAGCTTCAAATCGCGCCCCGGTTTCTCCATATCAGATACGGTCGGTTGTTTGATTCCTAAAGAAACGGCAATGTCTCCTTGGGTAAGATTCATGCGTTCGCGGAGTTCTGCCAAATGGATATTCAGTAGCATATCAGTTGCCGTCTTTTGTGCTTTGGCAACAACCTCAGTGTTTTCAATTGCTAACATTTGATCAAGAGTTCTTGGCATCGTATCTACCTATTCAATTTATTAAGAAGTGCCTGAAACTCACAGTCCGCGATCAGGAACATTACTTAGTAACGTCTTTTCTCATCTTTGTTCTTGTTGCTGGAAGAATCAGCGTTCAAAGTACTCAGCAAAAGTATCTGTCATCTCCATCCTCCACATGGATACTTACCATCCAATATAGACTAAATACTATATAGGCTGATGTCTATGCTGAGAATTGCCTACCGAGTATGAAGATGTCTAATGCCAAATACATAAGATGGTGTGTAAAATTTAAAGGTTGATGAACATCGCGCCCCCCGACAACTATCCAGCTCAGAATAGTGCAACTTGCAGCCTATCCTACTACAATCATCACAGCTTTCTGCCGCAACCTTTAACTGGAATTTACCGCAACCTTCAAGACAACTACTTTCAATAAGCATGGTGTTGGAAATGTATGACATCATCTGCAAGTAGGATTTTTCTATCGCCTGTTCATAGTAACATTCAATATTACGAAGCAGTGAGGCTCGCCTTGCTCCCCATGTCGGATGATGAGAGTTTTCTTGTCTTAATAAACCAGTAGGTATCAAATCGGTATAATCATCTGGGCAAAGTTTTTCATCAAAAAAGATATAATCAAAAATGGCTTCCTTAGTACAATTCGCAAAAAACAAGCCAATTTCAGAGAAATGGAGGGGCGGTTCAACAACAGCTATCTTTAAATCTGTTTTCCTTTCTAAAGCTCCTTTACCAGTAAGAATATCCTTGATGGCTTTTATTGTTTCCCCTCGCGATAATCCATGTGACACAATGTAAAGCTGACAAGAATGTTCAGAGCAATTATCTGCATTTAGCCAGTCAACTTTGAAATAAGCATACCCCGATTCGTACAACTGCTTTTCGATACACTCTTGGCAGTAACGAATTTGAATATGCTGCCCAGAATAGCTTTTTGGCTTCTCTGGGTAAAAAGTCTCTATAAAAGAATGATAATGAAAAGAAAGTGAGGAAAAACAAGTTTGATTCACTTTTGTGTTTTTTTCATACAGCTTAAATAACACTTCTGGCTCAATAACTTCAAATTCAATTCGGGCATGATAAGGCACACTTGGCTTACCCCCCAGCCACCGCCTGTCACAACAGTGGAAAAATCACCAAACCCATTGCGGTCTAATACTCTGAAAATAAAGCTCTGCAATGATTCACCTAATGCAGGACCAAAACCGTTTTGTCTTTTACTCATAACTTACAAATGAAGTGTCCATAGACCGACAAACTCTCAACAAAGCGATATCAAATAGAAAGTTAAACTTTGATAAATTTATCACTAATAAAATCACCAAATTTTAAGCTTAAAATTAGGAAAACAATATTCCAAGAGCAAAAATGGCCGCTCTTAGGGCGACCATTTTATTTGCGATATCGCATATCTAAAGGTGAAAGATAAATCTCGCGATTCCTCTAGCTAACAACCACATGTTAGTGCGACAGCTTCCTTCCTATCAAAATGTATAAGAATTGCACGTATCAACGGCTATTTATCATCAACTTGCCCAGGCAAAATCGGTAAGCCTAGTTCTCTAAGGAAGCTATTATGTGTTGCGAGAGCTTCATTTAATCTTTTTTCAAGAACAACTAACTCATCATTTACAACTTTAAGATCAACCTTTTGTTCAGATTTAGCTGTACTTACATACCGCGATATATTGAGATTGAAATCATTCTTCTCAATCTCCTCCATCGTCACTCTACGAGCATAGCGTTCCACGTTGTCTGGACGTTCTTGATAAGTCTCGATGATCTTATCAATGTGTTCTGGCATCAGCTTATTTTGGCGCTTCATTGGCTCAAAATGTTCGCTAGCGTTGATGAACAATACATCATCATACTTTTTGCACTTCTTAAGGACAAGAATACAAACCGGAATACCTGTCGAAAAGAACAAGTTTGCTGGCAAGCCAATCACCGTATCGATATTACCATCTTTCAGTAATTTCTTACGGATTGCTTCCTCTTTACCACCTCGAAACAGCACTCCATGAGGCAATATAATTGCCATAGTGCCTTCATCACTGAGGAAATGAAAACCATGAAGCAAAAAAGCAAAATCAGCTGCTGATTTTGGTGCTACACCATAGCTCTTAAAACGGAAATCATCACTCATTGCTTCGTTTGGTTCCCAACGATAGCTAAATGGAGGATTAGCTACAATAGCATCACACTTAAGCTTTTTGGCCGGATTCATCTCATTCAAAAGATCCCAGTCATTAAGAAGTGAATCGCCATGATGAATTTCAAATTCAGTATCTTTTACACCGTGCAATAACATATTCATGCGAGCTAAGTTATAGGTAGTGATATTCTTTTCTTGGCCGTAAATCTTGCCAATACCATGCTTACCAAGTCGCTTACGAACATTAAGCAGTAAGGAACCAGAACCACAGGCAAAGTCCATTACACTTTCAATCCGCTTCTTGTAGCCAGTCTTAGGATCTTGGCTGTCTAACGAAACTATTGCAGACAATACATCTGAAATCGGTTGTGGTGTATAAAACTCACCCGCCTTCTTACCAGAACCAGCGGCAAACTCACCGATCAAATACTCGTAAGCATCCCCCAATATATCGCTGTCTGTAGAAAATTCAGCAATACCCTCTGATACTTTCTGGATAATGGTACAAAGCTTAGTATTCCGAGCTGTATAGGTTTTACCCAGCTTCTCGGAGTTCAGGTTTATCTCGGAAAACAACCCTTGAAAAGTACTTTTGAAGCTGTGATTCTCAACATGATCAAAACCGTCGTCTAACGTTTTTAGTAATTCTGAACTTTGAGATCTAGCCAACTCTGCAATGTTGCTCCACAAGTACTTCGGCTCAATAACATAATGAACCTTTGTACGCATATGTTCTTGAAACTCTTTTCTTTCAGTTTCAGTCAATTGCTCATAAAACACAGCCAAAGGTGAACGCTTGTCTCCTTCTGCCAGTTTAGGGTAATCAGAGCCAAGCTCTTTTTTAGCTGAAGTTTCATAATTATCTGACAAGTAACGCAAAAACAGAAACGACAACATATAGTCACGAAAATCGTCCGCATTCATTGCACCACGTAAGTTATTTGCGATATCCCAGAGGGTCTTACCTAGCTGATTAAGCTGTTCTTTAGTCATGATTAATTTGTCTCAGTCGTTAATTCTGGGAATAGCTCAGGGTTGAACCGATAGTTTTCCATGAAATCATTTAATATTTTACGGAAGTAGCCTTTATTCTCTTCCTGCATTTCCATTGGCTCAAACATAGAGTAATCACCATGGCTCAGGATATTGATAATACGAGCATGAAGGACTCCATCTGGGTCATCATCGTCTTGCTTAATACAAGCCGAAAAATTTTTAAACCCATGAAATGCTGATGTTTTTTCCAAAATTCCACGCAAAATATTAAAGTGATAGGTATATAGTTCACCGGACTCCGCAGCCTGATGAAGTTGCGTTAGCAATGCTACATGATGAAAAAATGGTGTGCTATTGGTATAGCGTAAAATGTAAGAACCAGCTTCCTTGTCACTGCGTAAGAAGTAAGGTTGGAGCTGTTTTCGCTTCTCTCCCAACTCATTCCAAATCACATTGAAAAATAATGCATGATGAGACGAAACAACAACGCGTATATCACCATCTTGATCTTTCAATAGTTGTGCTAGATGACTTGCCACAGCGATGGCGTTATTGTCATCTAAAGATGATATTGGATCATCAATATAGATATAGTTGACCCAGCGATACGCCTCTTGACCATCTACAGCAAGCTGAGCTACTGCTAGAAAAAAACACCAAACAAAAATGTTTTCTTCACCACGAGATACTTTGATATGCTCTATAGTTTGGGTTGTATCGCCATTATTAACTTCTCGAACGAAATTGATACTCCATTCGTTGTAATCAATAACGAAATCAAAATCAGCATAACGACGTAATAGTGGTCGAATACGGCTTTCCATTTCTAGCTCTTGCAGGCCTATAAAGAAACGCGAATCACCATTTATTCGAAGAACACGTTCAGCATCATTATCTAGGTCGTTATCCCAGGAAAATAGATCTTCTGTAAATGCATTGAAATAGAGCGTATCTCTATCATCAGCATTTTTCCCAAGGTCTTTAAACTCCATAGATAAGCGTGTCTTTCCCGTTCCGTTATAGGCAAAAAGAACGATATATTTTTTCTCGTCCAATTTTTCACGAAGGTGGGTAGCAACTGCGTTTAGATTTTCAAAAACTGTCTCACTCATAATCCCACCTCTTCCATAGATGGGAACAATTGCTGCATTAAACCCTTTTTATGAAGCAATAGTTGATCTACTTTTAAAGCTTGATTCTCAATGAGTTCATCAACCGAAGATAAGAAGCAAGCAATTTGCTCCTGCTCTTGACTTGTTGGTGGTATGAGAAATTCATATTTCTTGAACCTATTGCCGTTGATTGAATTAATTGTTGCACCTAAATCAGCAGCAACCTGTTTTTCAAACGCAGCGGTCTGGAATAATTGGTACACAAATTTTGGATGTACCGTCCTAAAAACCGTCATAAATGCCCCGTGTGTACTTAACGGAACATCAGAAGATATAAGTGCATTTTTACCAATAAGAGATTTAGATCCATTCCTCACACAGATCAAAATATCATTGGGCTTAGATATATTTGCTCCCGCGATGTCTGGTCGGACATATACATTATCTTGTAAAGAAATTACTCCATTTTGGACATTAGATGATCGAAGGACCAAAAGCCCCTCTTCTCGAACGTCTTCAGGCTTATAAGTCAGCCCTGGAATAAGCTCTCCCAGTTCACTTAGTTCTACTTTCTTCCAATCTCCTGTTTCTTGGAAATTAGAAAACCTCACTGTAGGGTTAACTTCTCCATCAGCAGAAAATAGCTGTTGCATCAAGCCCTTCTTATGGGCTTTGAAATCAGCTAGTTTTTGCTCTTCAGCTACGATCAGCTCATCGACAGATGATAGGCAGTCTGCAATTTTATCTCTTTCGCCTTTCTCAGGATAAGGCATTGGCATACTCATGAAGTCATCATTGGTGACATTCATACGATCATACCGAGCTCCAGTATTCGACACTTTTCGCATGTAATCATGCCATTGGTTTGACTTGAAATAATACTCATAGAAATCGTTGTTATTGTCGTTGAACTTAAAGACAGTATACAGAGGAGACATCACGCCTTTCCCGACCTTATTTTTTGAAATAGGCCCTACAGGTGCAAGGGAAGATATACGAGGGTTATATACGTAAGCATCTTTCTCAACAATATAATAACCGCCTAGGTTGTCTTTGTTGGCAATGTCTTTTTCAAAGTAGTCTCGTTGATCAACAACACCACCAGATGCAGAGTTAGTTAATACACGTCCCACATCTTCAGCACCATTCTTTTTAGTACAGCGTACAGCCATCTCTTTGAGTGGTTTTACGCTCCACGAAGAAAAGTCTGAACCATCATCTCTCTTAAACCTAAGCTTCGGCTCTAATGCTTTTTTTCCTTTCTTACTCATAAGCGGCTAACCCCGAAATTTCACGGCCTTGCGCCAACTTCTTCAAATGCGGCACAAGATCTTCCATCAAGGCAATCTCAGCCAAACGTCGAGCCTTCCAGCCCAGTTCGAGCGGCTCCAACAAATCTGTAAGTTGCTCGCCATCAAATATCATTCTGTTCATAATTCCATCGACAAAAACGCTTAAGGCTTGCGGTGACAAACCATGCTTCTTTGCCATTCTTGTTAGCTCCTGACCCGCTTTAGCAGCTTTAAAAGCTAGATAACCATCGCGGATTTCTTGTTCAGTCAGGCTTTGCTCTGCTTCCAAACTGTTGATGTAAGCGATAATGTCTTCTCGTTCGTCCATCAGGTTTGCACTCGAGCTAATCAAATCGATCAGCTGCGCTCGTGTCATTGTCTGCTTAGTCTTGGTTGTCTGAGTAGATTTAGCAATCAATGCCATTATGTAGTCGTAGTCAATCACCGCAGATGCAAAAAGTACGAATTCAAAATCAAGTTGTTGTACAGCATCTTCAACATCATCACCTTTGTCCCGCTTTCGTTTTAACTCTTGAGCAGTTTCTAGATAGGAGCCTTTAAAGCCACGCAGTGTATCTTCCGGCAATAGTTCTGCAACGGTTTGTTGGTTTTCAACACTCAAGTCAGTATATTGATCCAATTGAGTTTTGAGCTTCTGCACTTCTTTAAAATGATTGATAAACTCTGCTTTAGCGGTGTCTCCTTTTAAATTAGCTACGTCTGAAGGAGTACACTCTAAGCCATGCTTGAGCATAAATGTTTGTAAATTTTCGACAGCTTCTTTGAATTCATTCACGACAACAGGCGCGGGATCGACCAACCAAATTTCTTTGGCACGCCCCTTAGCAGCACCAGAGAAAAGACCAATTGCTGCGTTAACTTCATCTTCCTGACCACGGAAGTCTAAAACGTTGCCCCAGGGTTTACTGTCGTTCAACACGCGATTGGTGCGAGAAAACGCTTGTATTAAACCATGATGCTTGAGGTTTTTATCTACATACAGAGTGTTCAAGTACTTAGAGTCGAAACCTGTCAGCAACATATCCACAACAATAACCACATCGATCTTATTCTTACGCGGATAATCAGCGTTTGAGTATTTCTGATCTTTAATACGCTGCTGAACGTCTTGGTAATACAGATCGAACTCACTAATCTTATGGTTAGTACCATATTGCCGATTATAAACCTCAATGATTGCAGTTAGCGCCTTCTTCTTTTCATCTGGCTGCTGTTTGTTATCTTCCTTTTCTTGCTCCAGATCTTCTTGTAACTGCTGCACATCTTTGTTGCCTTCTGCGGGAGGAGAAAACACACAAGCGATGTTTAACGGTTCAAAGCTACTATCTTCAGCTTGTTTCTCTGCTTGAATAGCTTTGAATTGCTGATAATACTCGATAGCATCATTAATTTTTGCTGTCGCCAATATGGCATTGAAGCGGCGTTGGCTCGTGGCACTATCATGTTTATCTAAGATGGCATTAATTACAGCTCTCGGCGGTGGATTTTCGCCTTTTTTCGGCTTTTTCTCACCGTTATTTTTACTGAAGTAATCAATATGGAAGCTCAGTACATTTCGGTCATCAATTGCATGAGTGATGGTATAGGCATGCAACTCCTTTTGGAATACATCTTTCGTAGTCACATTAGATGCGACAGTACCATCGATCTGCTTGTATGTAGCGTTATCATCAAAAATTGGTGTACCTGTAAAACCAAACAATTGTGCATTAGGAAAAAAATCCTTAATTGCTTTGTGATTATCACCAAATTGCGAACGATGGCATTCATCAAAAATAAATACGATTTTCTTATCACGCAGTGGCTCTAGACGCTCTTTATATGTTGGCTTGCCATTTTTCTTATTAACCTGATTACGTTTGCTGTTTTCATCTAATGCTAAGCCAAGCTTTTGAATTGTGGTGACAATAACTTTATCGGCGTAATCCTCCGAAAGCATTCGGCGAACTAGCTTTTCAGTATTGGTATTTTCTTCAACACAACCTTCCTGGAATTTGTTGAACTCCTCACGGGTTTGACGATCTAGGTCTTTCCGATCGACGACAAATAAACACTTTTCAATATCTTTATTGTCTTTTAATAAGGTAGATGCTTTAAATGAAGTCAAAGTCTTACCGCTACCGGTTGTATGCCAGATATAGCCATTACCACGATTTTGGTGAATACAATCAACAATCGATTTTACCGCATATATTTGATACGGACGCATAATGAGCATTTTCTGTTCACTAGCCACAAGTACCATATAACGACTAATCATTTGTCCTAGTGTGCATTTAGCCAAAAAGTCATTTGCAAAATCATGCAAGTGAGCAATCTTTTTATTGTTGGTGTCAGCGTGCTGATAAATTGGAAGAAAACGTTCATCAGCATCAAAACTAAAGTGTTGGCTATGATTGTTCGCAAAATAGTAAGTTCGATGCTCATTACTAACGATGAACAATTGCATAAAGCACAGTAATGTGTTGGTGTAACCATTACCAGGATCATTCTTGTAGTTCACAATCTGTTCCATAGCACGACGAGTTACGATCTGGTGGCTCTTTAGCTCCACTTGAACAACTGGTACACCGTTGATAAGAATAATCACATCATATCGGTGATGGCTATTATCTGTGTTTATGCGAAGTTGATTGATGACTTCGTATTCGTTTTTACACCAATCATTGATGTTTACCAATGTATAGTGCAGTGGAGTGCCATCCTCGCGTTGAAAGGAATTGCGCTCACGTAAGGTCTTAGCGGCAGAGTAAACATCTGAGCTTATGATCTCATCACGCAAGCGGGCAAATTCAGCATCCGTTAGATTAACTCGATTAAGCCTCTCAAACTTTTCTCGAAAGTTACGCTCTAATGAATCCTTATCACGAATATCTGGTCGATAGGTATACTTGAGATCTTGTAATTTTTTGATGAAGCTTTCTTCGATCTGCTGTTCTTTTGTCATCTGCTGCATTCCGTTCGAGACTAAGCTCACCCCTTTTGTTTTTCGATCCATGCTTCTAGATCTGTTCTCTTAAAGCGCCAACTGCCGCCAACCTTAAAACCCGGTAGCTTTCCTTCGCTAGCGAGCCTGTACGCCGTTTTTTCATTCAATTTGAGGTAATCAGCCACCTCTTGAATAGTCAGAATTTCATCGCCCATTATCTAATCCCACACATTGAACAAACAGATTGTATGAGAAAATTGCGGAATTCACAATGTACAGCTGTAACTCCACCCAATTTAGTACAGCTATTTCGTAGAATTTTATGCAGCCTCAAGATAACCAATTGGTGTCATATCGCCAAGTGAATCATGTGGTCGCTCATAATTATAAATATCTAACCACTCATCTGTGATTTCACGTACTTCTTGCAGTGACTCAAACAAGTATAAATCTAGCACTTCTTCACGATAACTTCGGTTAAACCTTTCCACAAAACCATTCTGGTAAGGACTACCTGGCTCTATAAATTCCAACTTGATGTCATTTTTTATTGCCCAATCTTCAAGTGCCGTTGAAGTAAATTCTGGACCATTATCCACTCTAATCTGCTTTGGTTTTCCTCGCCAAGCAATAATTTGTTGTAGTGTTCTAATAACTCGTTCAGAAGTTAAGCTTGTATCGACTTCAATCGCCAGTGCTTGTCGGTTGAAATCATCCAGCACATTCAGTGTTCTAAAACGATGTCCATAGCTTAATGCTTCACTCATAAAGTCCATTGACCACGATTCATTATGTTGTGTCGGTGCACTTAATGGTTCAGGTGTTCTTGTTGGAACACGGCGCTTTCCCTTACGTCCCAAGTTTAGTTTTAGCATGTTGTAAACGCGTTCAACACGCTTTTTATTCCACGGCTTACCTTTATTTTGAATAGCTTAGGCAGCCCCCACCTAGGATGGCGCTCTACCAGCGCAAGTAATGCGTCGATAGCTTCATCATCTAACGGCCGTTTATGTTTGTAATAAAAAACTGAGCGGCTTAGCCCTGCCACTTCACAAGCAAATGCGACGCTGACGTTAAATTGAGCTCTCAAATGCTCTACCCAAGCTCTGCGCCTACTTGTTTTTACAGCTTTTTTGCGATGATATCCTCAAGCATCGAGTGCTTTAGGCTAAGCGTTGCAAACATATCTTTTAGCTTACGGTTTTCTTCTTCAAGCTCTTTGAGGCGTTTAATATCAGACGCTTCCATACCGCCATATTTTGAGCGCCATTTGTAAAATGTACTTTAGCCGATGCCATGTTTGCGGCAGATTTCTGGTACAGGAATACCTGACTCAGCTTCTTTGATCATGCTGACAATTTGGGTTTCGGTGAACTTGCTTTTTCTCATCGTAAATTTTCCTATTTTAGTTAATGGAAAATTCTACTTATAAACTGTTTCATTTTTTGAGGGAGTTACAAATACACAGCTAACAAGCCTGTCCGCATGCCCAGCCGGAGCTCCATGCATATTGGAAGTTATAGCCCCCGAGCCATCCGGTGACATCTGTTACTTCGCCGATAAAGTACAGGCCTTTTTGTTTTTTAGCTTCGAAAGTTTTTGAGCTTAATTCGTCGGTATCTACACCACCTAACGTAACCTCTGCGGTGCGATAACCCTCTGTGCCATTTGGTTTTATTTTCCAGCTAGTAAGGGTTTCTGTCAGTTTTTCAATCTCTGTGTGGCTGAGTTGGTTGGCGTTTTTATCTGGGATGCTGCCGTCGCTGATTAAGGCCTCAATAAAGCGCTTTGGTAAGATGGTCGAAAGCAAGTTCTTCAGGCTCTTTTGCCCTTGCTCACTGCGCCAGTCATGGAGTTGTGCTTGCACATCTAAGTCAGGTAATAAATTGATGCTAACAAACTCACCTGCTTTCCAAAATGAGCTGATCTGCAAAATTGCGGGGCCAGATAAGCCTCTGTGGGTAAAGAGAATATTTTCTCTAAATTGGATACCGCTTTCGCTGGTCACTAGGCTATCTACGCTAATACCAGACAAACCATCAAAGCGTGCTTTGTCGTGATCATGGAGTGTAAATGGTACAAGCGCTGCCGTGGTTGGTAACACCGTTAAACCGAATTGCTCCGCTATTTTGTAGCCGATTGGCGTTGCGCCAAGTTTTGGCATGGTTAGGCCACCAGCGGCAATCACCACTGACTCGCAGTTGAAGGTTTGAGTTGTGGTTTTGACTAAGTAGCGGCCATCGCTTTGATGCTCAACCGCTAATACTTCTTGACGTAAATGGAGTGACACGCCCGCCCAGTCACATTCGGTAAGAAGAATATCTACGATCTCTTGCGCGCTATTGTCGCAAAACAATTGTCCAAGTGTTTTGTGGTGGTATGCAAGGCCATGGCGGTCTACCAATTCAATAAAATCATGTTGGGTATAGCGGCTCAAACACGACTTTACAAAGTGTGGGTTTTTACATAGATAGTTAGCAGGTGACGCATTTTCGTTGGTAAAGTTACAGCGGCCACCACCACTGATCAAAATTTTACGACCAGGCTTTTTCCCCATATCAACCACTGCAACTTGTCGCCCTCGGTATCCAGCCTGTGCAGCACACATCAATCCAGCAGCACCTGCGCCGATAACGACCACCTCTATTTGTTGCATAAACTCACTCAACTTTTTATCTAAGATTTCTACACTTACCGTTTTGCCAACAGTTTAGCTTTAAGCGGCAAAATCGCGACCAAGCGAAAATTATACCTAGATTCTTTATCTAATCACAGCGACGAATAGAAGAAGCAACTCGCATACCTTTCAAACACTTGTAAACATTATGTCAGCGCTATCATTTCTCAAGCCTTAAAAAACAAGAAAATAAGATTGGAATAATAAAATAAAACCAACCTTTAGCACTAACCAAACTCCCACTCTACTGGCTACAAATGCTTCACAAAGTTAAAAACACTATTTTGTTTACAGTCATTTACAATGTAACTGAAATTTATTCACTCTCTCACAAATATGAAAAATATCGATTAAAAACAATACAATAAGAATTTATTATAGCCATTTATCCGTCCACATATAACTAAAAAATTAGTGCAAATAACAAAACAGCGCTTTCTTTTTTTTAACCATGAGTTTACTTTCACTGACCATCAGCTTTTTATTAACAGCTGAACAACAAGTTAGAAACTAGGGAAACATTATGACAATCAATAAAAACTTTAAGCGCGCTGCACTAAGCATCGCAGTGAGTACATTATTCACTGCAACAGCAGTTACAGCCGCACCAACACAATCAATCGGTCAAGATGCAGCGCTTGCAGCAACGGCACAAAAACTATCATCACAAAGCACGCTTGGTACACAGTTCATCATCAAGTACAAAGATGCTAGTTCACAAATGATTAGCCTTTCAGCTGCAGATCTTGCTCCTGCTAAAATGCAACAGCGTGCAGAAAGCTTTGTACAAGGCTTTAAGAGCAGCAAAGCGAGTACTCGCGCTAAGTACGTACGCCCAATGGCACTTAGCAATCACCACGTTATGCGTGCTGACAAAAAGCTTTCAGCAAAAGAAGCACAGGCGTTCATGAACGAAGTGATGGCTTCTGGTAATGTTGAATACATCGAAATTGACCAAATGTTAAAGCCATTCGCAACGCCTAACGATCCGCGTTATAACGATCAATGGCATTACTACGAAGCAGCAGCAGGCATTAATGCCCCAGCTGCGTGGGATAAAGCGACAGGTCAAGGTGTGGTAGTTGCGGTACTAGATACAGGTTATCGCCCACATTTAGACTTAGATGCCAACATTCTGCCTGGCTATGACATGATCTCTAATACCTTTGTTGCTAACGATGGTGGCGCACGTGACAACGATGCTCGTGACCCTGGTGATGCGGTCACTCGCGGTGAGTGTGGAACTGACTCTTCAGGTCAACCTGTGCCACGCGCAGATCAAGACTCAAGCTGGCATGGTACGCACGTAGCGGGAACGGTTGCTGCAGTAACAAATAATGGCGAAGGTGTAGCTGGTGTTGCTTACGACGCTAAAGTAGTGCCTGTACGTGTTCTTGGTAAATGCGGTGGCTTAACTTCTGACATCGCTGACGGCATCATATGGGCATCTGGCGGCTCGGTATCTGGTGTGCCTGCAAATGCTAACCCAGCTGATGTTATCAACATGAGTTTAGGTGGTGGTGGTGCATGTAGCGCAACTACACAAAATGCAATCAACCAAGCACGTAACAACGGTACAGTCATTGTTATTGCGGCAGGTAACGACAACGATAACTCAGCAAACTACAACCCAGGTAACTGTAATGGCGTAGTAAACGTAGCATCTGTAGGTCGTGATGGTAGCCGAGCTTATTACTCAAACTATGGTGCAAACATCGACGTTGCCGCTCCGGGTGGCGCACAAAGTTTTGCGAATGATCCTGAAGGTATCCTATCTACCCATAACTCAGGCTCTGGTGCTCCTTCAAATGATAGCTACCACTACTCACAAGGTACGTCTATGGCGGCACCTCACGTTGCGGGTGTTGCAGCGCTAATCAAGCAAGCAAAACCATCTGCTACGCCTGACGAAGTAGAAACTATTTTGAAAAACACTACACGCAGCTTCGCGGGTAGCTGTTCAAACTGTGGTACGGGTGTTGTTGATGCAGCCGCTGCGGTAAATGAAGCTTTAGGCGATGTTGTCACACCACCTACAGGTAATACGCTTGAAGATGGCGTAGCGAAAACAGGCTTAAGTGGTGCAGCTGGTAGTGATCAGTTCTTCACTTTTGATGTACCTGCAGGTAAAACCAATGTTACCTTCACCATGAGCGGTGGTACTGGTGATGCTGACCTTTATGTAAAGCTTGGCAGTCAACCAACTTCAAGCAGCTATGATTGTCGTCCTTATGAAGGCGGTAATGCCGAAGTTTGTAGCTTTGACGCACCTCAAGCTGGTACATACCATGTAATGATTAACGGTTACAAAGCTTATTCAGGCGTAAGCTTAGTTGCTGCAACTTCAGGCTCTAGCACAGGTGGTCCACAAGCAGGTGGCGGTACCGTTGAAGATATTTCAGCGTCAAGCGGTCAGTGGGTGCACTACACAATCGAAGTGCCTGAGGGTATGAGCGACTTCACCGTAAAAACATTTGGTGGCTCAGGTGACGCTGACTTATTCGTTAAGTTTGGCTCTCAACCTACAGCAAGCAGCTATGACTGTCGTCCATATGAAAATGGTAATACCGAGACTTGTGTTATCACTAATCCGCAAGCGGGTACATGGCACCTTAGCATTAATGCTTACCGTACTTTCTCTGGCCTAACGTTAGACGCGCAGTACAAGCCATAAGCAAGCATTAGTAGGCTCTGATTGAGTCTTCTTTCCCCAACGAGAGGCCGCATTTGCGGCCTTTTTTAATTATTTCGAGTTTAGTTTGTGGGAACGAGTTTACCTCGCGATCTTGTAACTGCTCGCCGCGTGAAGCGGCTCCGACGTTTCAGCTTATACTGTCGAGATAAATCTCGACCTACGACACTCGCTGGTAGGAACGAGTTTACCTCGCGATCTTTTAACTGCTCGCCGCGTGAAGCGGATCCGACGTTTTGGCTTATGCTATCGAGATAAATCTCAACCTACAAAACGCGCTGGTGGGAGCGAGTTTACCTCGCGATCTTTTAACTGCTCGCCGCGTGAAGCGGCTCCTACGTTTTAGCTTATGTTGTCGAGATAAATCTCAACCTACAACACTCGCTGGTAGGAGCGAGTTTACCTCGCGATCTTGTAACTGCTCGCCGCGTGAAGCGGATCCGACGTTTCAGCTTATACTGTCGAGATAAATCTCGACCTACAAAACGCGCTGGTAGGAACGAGTTCACCTCGCGAGCTTTTAACTGCTCGCCGCGTGAAGCGGCTCCGACGTTTTGGCTTATGCTGTCGAGATAAATCTCGACCTACGGCACAATCCTGATTACCGCAGGCCTAAGGTACCTCTAATCTCCCGCATTTTCTCTTTAAGGCTTTGCTGGATTTGTTGCACTTGCTCATGTGAGCTATTAACCTGACCTTTCATACTATCCATAGCGTGGCCAAAGGTATCTAAGAGATCCGATTGTTGATTGGCAAGATCCATTGCATGGGCGGCAACTTGGTTGGCGCTCTGTGCGCTCTCTGCCACACCTTCTGAATTGCGTTTCAACTCTTGTGCATGGCCTGTTTGCTGCTGTGCCTCATCTGCCAAAGCCGAGATTTGTGTCGATACTTTGTTTGAATTATCACTCAAAACATTTAATTGCTGGTGGATATCAGTCAGTGAGGCTTGTGTTTGCTGTGCAAGCTTTCGTACTTCATCCGCAACGACCGCAAATCCACGGCCATGCTCTCCTGCGCGCGCCGACTCAATCGCCGCATTGAGCGCGAGTAGGTTTGTTTGTTCTGCGATGGAGCTGATCATATCAATCACTTTACTCACATCTGAAACACCATTAAGTAATTCATTTAAGCTCTCCAGTCCCTGCTCTACCCGCTTTTGCGTGGTAGATGAAGCACTCAACATAGCATCCGCATAGGACACACTTTGTGTCATTGCTTCAAAGGTGTTATTGGCATTGTCGGCAACTTGCGCGTTGATTTGATTGGCATCCGCCCCAAGCGCTCTAAGCGAGTCAAGCTGTGCTTGGTTTTGCTCCATTTGCTCAAAAGTATCTCCAGCTTGTGCAGAGATCTGCGCCAAGTTAGTGTTCATCTCTTCCATAAAAGTATTGATCACACTCAGCATTTCTGAGCGTTCGTCCGCTTCTGCTCGCTGCCTATCAATTAACTGATTAAAGTAACTCGCAATTTCGCCAATTTCAGTGTCTTGGTTTTTACTTTCAATATTGCGTAACTCATTGCTTTCGATTAGCTGAGCAAAGCCATCGCGTAGTTGCCTTAGCGGAGTTAACACTTGATTGAACTGTACAAAATACACACCACCCGCAAGGAGTACGAGTAACCCAATGGCCACACCAAACAGCATAAACACATTGGTTTTTACGTCAGCCTGCTCTGTTTTTAAGTTGGTTTCTGCTTGTAGGATATTCTCTGAAATTGCTTTAATATCACCTCGCAGTGCTAGCATGCCAGCTTGGCGTTGTTTCGACTGCTGTAAGGTATTTTCTAAGTCGCGGGCATAACGTTTAGGCCAGCTCACAAGCTCCGCTTTTATTTCTAGCGCTAAATCTTCGGCTTCGGCACCTAAAAATAGCTCGTCTTCGTCTACCTCACTCATTACCCCTAAGTTTTCGAGTCGGTCTATTCGCGCGGCAATATCCTGCAACCGGCTTAAGCTCGACATCAAACTCTGTTCGGTCTGCTGTTCGTAAGCCATGACTAATTGGTAGGTATATAAGCTCAAATTCGAGACTTCGCTAAAGTAGTCTGAAGCAAGATTAAAGTAGGATTCTTTGGCGGCACTATCTTGTGCTTTAATTGCATACTTAACGAGACTCGATGCTGAACCTGACATTTGCCTAAGCGCATTATCCAACAACGCAAGTTCGTTACCAGAAAGCTTGCCGAGCGCACGGTATTTGCCTGCAATATCTTGTTGTAGTTGTATGAGTTTAGTTTTAAGTTGCTCAGCAAGTGCAGGTGGCAACTGCTCTACACTTTGCTGTAATGCTTTGATTTGTTCATCGGCCTTATTTAAATACTGGCTATCGCCCGCACTCAAGTAATCTTCTACTGTACCCTCAAGCTCGATGATCACCGCATTTTTAACTTGATTGTAAGCGGCGTCTTGCGCATCAAGTTCAGTTAATACTTGGCTCGCCCAAAACAGACTCACCCCAAGTAGAATACTCGCTGTCGTCAATAATATTGCCAATAACCGAGTAAAAGTAGACACGCGCATAGAATCACAACCCCTTTATCAAAATGCTCCGCAAGAGTATTAAGGATTTATGACAACTTGATTAAATCTGGTTACCTTTCCTGTGCAATAGTACAAAACCATACTTTTTGCGTATATCCATCTAGATATCTGCTGCACAAAATTAAATCAGGTAGTGGTGTGCTATTTCATTGCGGCATTAACATAAACGTCAAAGCGGTTTTTCTTGGTTTTTATTTGCATACTTGGCGTTTTTTCATTTAAGAAGCCAGCGTAGTCTGGACGTTTTACCACCACCCTTTTTGTGGCTAACTGCAAAGCAAAAGGCAAAAGCGCGTCCGCATCCAAGTCATTGCCAACTAAATCTTGGAATACACGCATTTCTTTTTTCACTTGCGCCGATTTTTCACGATGCGGGAACATAGGATCAAGATACACTATATCTGGACGCCAACCCGCTTGCTCTAGCAATTCATGGCTGGAGCCAAATTCCAATCGCATAGTTGACTGTACCCATTCGCCAATTTCAGCATCTTGATAGGCGCGTTGCAAGCCATCGTATAACAACGCTGCGACTACCGGGTTACGCTCGTGTAGCACGACTTTGCAACCCATAGACGCAAGTACAAAGGCATCGCGTCCAAGTCCTGCTGTCGCATCCAATACCGTAGGCACAGCACCTTTATTTAAACCCACCGCTTTTGCAATTGCTTGCCCTTTACCACCACCAAATTTGCGTCGATGAGCAACTGCGCCAGTCACAAAATCAACACGGATAGCGCCGAGCTTTGGTTCATCTTTTTTGAATAATTGTAAGCCTAGCTCATCATAAACCAATTGAAACTCCGCCTCGTTAATATTAAGCGCGGATAAATTAAACAGCTTAGTTAGCGTATTTAGGTAGGATCTGTTTTCTTCAAAAGGGGTGTGAATATACAAGCTAAGCTCCCAAGGGTTACCAACCGTGGCAGTATACCCCTTTCCCTTTCTAGTGTCTTTGATTATCCAGCGGCTTAAAACAGTTCAATATCAGCCTGCGACGCCACTTCATCCTCACCCCAAGGTTTCGCTATTTTGTTTAAACTCTCTATAAGCTGCTGGCGTACCTCAGTCACTTCTCCTAACTTATATTTAATTATGGTTAGCTCATCGCTTAAATAAGTGAAATGCTCATAGAGTTCTTGCAACCGTTCTCTTTCACTTGGTTCTAAGACTGCAAGCTTGTCGCTTTCCAGCACCGTCTGAAACTCAGCAACTTTGCCACTGTAATGATCGCCAACGCCGCTTAAATGATCGCTTAGCTCAGCAAATACTTGCCCTATATGCTCCACTTTCTTAAGTGCATCTTCACTGACTTCCATGTCTCTGATTTTGGCATCAGTGGCTTCCAGTATGTGCGGAAATAAATCTTTATAACGACCATAAACGGCAACATCGTCCACTGGCATGTTCTTAATCAGCAAGGAAACTTTAGGATAGTTAATTATGGTTCTGCGACCAAAATCAACAAAACGACTGCTATCTTTGTGTTTCTCAAATAGCTCTTGCTCTATCGGTTGGATCGCTCCCTCGCTGGAGTAAAACATCGCGTCTTGGTGATACCAAAAAGCCACCGCAACATCGAGCTCCATCGGCATAAAAAACTCTAAAAAATGAGCGCTCAACGTATTGAGATCATGCGCGTGATACGACTGCCCAACGTAGCGCATTATACGGCCCATATCACCAGAGTCAGTCATGGCTATTTCAGCTGTGGTTTGAGCGCGCTGTACATCTTGTTTTAGCTGCGACGAGATTTTTCGATAGTCATCAAGGACATTAATACGCGCTAACAACTCTTCAGCGTTAAAAGGTTTGACTATATAGTCTGCGGCACCAGCGTTATAGCCCCGCATTCGCTCTGAAATATCGGCACGAGAAGACAAAAACATAACAGGGATCTCTGTAGTGTCCTCTAGTTTTTTGAGTTGCTCACATACCTCAAAGCCCGACAGCCCTGGCATCTCGACATCAAGCAAGATAATATCCGGACGATATTTTTTAGCCAACCGCAAGCCTTCCTCACCATTTTTCGCATGTAATATTTTGCATGTCCGCGATAGCGCCTCATCAACAATGTGATGGACGAGTTTGTCATCATCAATGGCAAGAACCAGTTTCGTCATGTGGCTTTCCCTATTAATTCATATCTTTATAGAATAGTCAGAGATATTGAATTTGCTAACAAAAAGTCACACTTTCTAAGACAAAAAAAACGCCTTCAGAAGAAGGCGCTTAGAGTGGAAATATAACTAGGCGGCGATCCCGCTGTGGCGTAGTAACGCATCCACTTTTGGCTCTCGACCACGGAAGCGGGTAAACAGCACCATTGGCGCTTCCGATCCACCCTTTTCAAGAATGTGATACATAAATTCACGCCCGGTTTGTGGGTTGAATATCCCTTCTTCTTCAAACTTAGAAAACGCATCCGCAGACAACACTTCTGCCCACTTATAAGAGTAGTAACCCGCGCTATAGCCACCAGCAAAAATGTGGCTAAAGCTATGCTGGAAGCGGTTAAACTCAGGCGCTTTAACAACCGCAGTACGCTCACGCACCGCATTAAGCGTTGCTTGAATTTGGCAATCCGTGTTTGGCTCAAAGTCTGCGTGAATATGAAAATCAAACAACGAAAACTCCAACTGACGCAGCATTTGCATGGCTGATTGGAAGTTCTTTGCCGCCAGTAACTTGTCTAACATTTCTTTTGGTAACGGCTCACCCGTTTCATAGTGTCCTGAAATGAAGTTCAGCGCTTCTTCTTCATAGCACCAGTTTTCTAAAAACTGACTTGGCAGCTCAACCGCATCCCATGCCACACCATTAATACCAGCAACCGGCGCGGCATCTACTTGCGTTAGCATGTGATGAATACCGTGACCAAACTCATGGAATAAAGTGGTTACTTCATTATGGGTAAATAGCGCAGGTTTATTGCCAACAGCTTTATTAAAGTTACACACTAAATAAGCGACAGGAGTCTGCAACTCACCATTTGCGCGTACTTTTCGGCCCATGCAGTCATCCATCCAGGCACCACCACGCTTATGTTCACGAGCATATAGGTCGAGATAGAAATGACCACGCAACTCACCTTTATCATCATGAATAGCAAAAAAGCGTACATCAGGATGATAAGTATCAACGTCTTTGACTTCGCTCACGTGGATCCCAAACAGGCGATTTACGGTTTCAAATAAACCGGCAAGTACCTTATGCTCAGGGAAGTAAGGGCGCAGTGCTTCGTCAGAAATCGCATACTTAGCTTGTTTTAACTTTTCGCCATAATATGCGTAGTCCCAAGGTTTTAACTCAGTTACACCGTGTTCTTTATTCGCAAAGTCACGTAGTTCAGTCACTTCTTGCTCGGCTTGTGGTTTTGACTTAGCGGCCAGGTCATTCAAAAACGTAAATACTTGCTCTGGCGTCTCAGCCATTTTGGTTGCCAATGATTTTTCTGCAAAACTAGAAAAGCCAAGCAACTGAGCCAGTTCGTGTCTAAGTGTAAGTGCTTCATGCATAATCGCTGAGTTATCAAACTCTCCAGCATTAGGCCCTTGATCAGAAGCACGGGTTACAAACGCACGATAAGCCTCTTCACGGAGCATTTGGTTATCTGCGTAAGTCATCACAGGAAGATATGAAGGGAAATCTAGCGTAAATACCCAGCCTTCTAATCCTTTGGCTTCAGCAGTATGAGCGGCAAGCGCTAAAGCTGACTCTGGTAGCCCTGCTAATTCTGACTCGTCAGTAATATGCTTTTGCCATGCCTGAGTGGCATCCATTACATTGTTGCCAAACTTTGATGCCAGCTCCGACAGCCGTGCCACTATTTCGCCATAACGCTTTTGTTTAACTGGCTCAAGTGCAATGCCCGACAATTGGAAATCACGTAGAGCATTATCTACAGAGGTCTGTTGAGCTATCGTTAAGTTACCAAATTCAACCGATTCTTTTACCGCTTTATAGGCTTCATACAACCCTTGGTGCTGACCAACATAAGTAGAATATTCAGAAATTAATGGCAGACACTCATCATAAGCTTTACGTAACGCTTCTGAATTTACTACTGAGTGCATATGTGAGACTGGTGACCACATACGATTCAATTTATCGTCTGACTCTTCTAAAGGCAGTACAAAACTGTCCCACGTATAGCTTGGTTGTGCTAAAACAGTGTCGATAGTTTCACGACAGTGCGCAATGGCAGATTTTAATGCTTCAACAATATGTTCAGGCTTAATTTTCGAAAAAGGAGGCAATCCTTCTAGCCCGATTAATGGGTTACTCATGGGCACGCTCTTTATTTTCTAATCTAATATTGAGGTTGAAATAAGGGTGAATGACCGCATTTACAAGTATCTGAACAGATTTTTGCTTAATATCGGTCTTCGGTTGTGCACTTGTGCTATTTAAAGTAGTAGGGTTTAAGCAAAACAAATAATTGGCGAGGAATTTTTATGGCTCAACATTTTGACTATATCGCAATCGGTGGTGGTAGCGGCGGGATCGCATCTGCAAACCGAGCTGCGATGCGAGGTGCCAAGGTGGCATTAATAGAAGCAAAGCA
This sequence comes from Pseudoalteromonas sp. Of11M-6, assembly GCF_022347905.1. Taxonomy (NCBI): domain Bacteria; kingdom Pseudomonadati; phylum Pseudomonadota; class Gammaproteobacteria; order Alteromonadales; family Pseudoalteromonadaceae; genus Pseudoalteromonas; species Pseudoalteromonas sp. Of11M-6. The sequence goes on from NZ_JAKRFW010000001.1 coordinate 154,879, forward strand.
CTTAGGCGGTACTTGTGTAAACGTGGGCTGCGTTCCAAAAAAAGCGATGTGGCACGGTGCTCAAGTTGCTGAAGCCATTAAACTATACGCACCAGATTATGGTTTTGATGTTGAACTAAAGAACTTCGATTGGGGTAAACTCGTTGAGAGCCGCGAAGCCTACATTGGCCGTATTCACCAAGGTTACAACGGCTACCTAGCGAAAAATGGCGTCACCGTGATCAATGGCTTTGCTAAGTTTGTTGATAACAACACCATTGAAGTCAATGGTGAGCACTACACTGCCGATCATATCAATATTACCGTAGGTGGCCGCCCAACGATCCCTAATATTCCAGGCGCTGAGCACGGTATCGACTCAAACGGTTTCTTTGAGCTTAAAGAGCAACCTCGCCGCGTAGCGGTTGTGGGCGCGGGTTATATCGCGGTAGAGCTTGCGGGCGTATTGCACAGCTTGGGCACAGAAACCCATCTATTTGTTCGTAAGCACGCCCCTCTTCGTAACTTTGATCCTATCTTGGTTGAAACCTTAACTGAGGTAATGGAAAAAGAAGGTCCAACGCTGCACACTCACGCAGTACCACAGTCAGTGACCAAAGAAGAGGATGGCTCAGTCACCTTACATCTTGAGAATGGTGAGTCTTACACCGTAGACAAACTGATCTGGGCAATTGGTCGTGAACCAATGACAGATCTTATCAACCTCGCTGCGACAGATGTAGAAACCACGCCTAGCGGCCATATTAAAGTCGATGAATGGCAAAACACCACAGCTAAAGGTATCTACGCGCTCGGTGATATTATGGATGGTGGTATTGAGCTTACTCCGGTAGCCGTAAAAGCAGGTAGAATGCTAGCCGAGCGCCTATTCAATCCGGAATTGCCAAACGCAAAAATGGATTACGATCTAGTCCCTACCGTCGTCTTTAGCCACCCACCGATTGGCACAATTGGCCTAACAGAGCCAGAAGCGGAAGAAAAGTACGGTAAAGACAACATCAAGGTCTATACCTCTACCTTTGCTGCAATGTACACCGCGGTCACTCAGCACCGCCAACCGTGTCGCATGAAACTTGTATGCGCAGGCCCAGAAGAAACCGTAGTAGGCCTACACGGCATCGGCTTTGCCGTAGATGAGATGATCCAAGGTTTCGCCGTCGCTATGAAGATGGGCGCAACCAAAGCAGACTTTGACTCGGTAGTCGCGATACACCCAACCGGCTCCGAGGAGTTTGTTACTATGAGGTAACAGACTGATTTAATTATCAAATAATATTTTAAATAAAAACGCGAGCCTCAAACAAGCTCGCGTTTTTTATATGTTAATTCAACGCTTCAAGCGCTCATCTAGCAAACTGGATTGGTGTCATTGGCTCGCAAGCTCAGTCAATGCCTGCTTAATAAGCTCAGGGTGGGTAAATGGGAGCAGGTGCTCAGTTGATGATATTGGTAAATACTGCCCACCGCTGGTTTCAGCAACTTCTTGAGACCATTTTCTCCCCTCAGCCTCCCATTTTATTAGATTGGCTTTCGCTTCTTCAGAGTCTGCATTGGCGATATCTAGTTTTTCAAACTCACTATCTATCACTGAAATAGGAATGCTGCTGTCTGGCTGCCAGTTTCTTACTAACTCCAAGTCATCATGGTAGTTCATCATTTCGTGTACTCGAGTAAGTTGAGCTGCAACACTGTGGCGGGTTTGCATTATGTGATTGAAATATTGCCAATCCATGTAGTCTGCAAACTCGCTTCCTTCAAGCAGTGTTTCAATATGCGCCTGCTCTTCAGCTATTTTGCTATCCATCTTTTCTTGCCAATTACCAGCAGCAACATGATCAATCAAGTCTTGTCCGTATTGACGATAAACATCAACTGGGTAACCTTGATACTGAGCAATAGAATGTGGCAGTAAAATATCTGGGTCTAACCACAACATGCTTGCTATCTTTTGTTGAAACTTCTGTGATTTTTGCATCGCAATTAGCGGCACTGAATTACTATTTGCGTAACTCAACAAATGCACATCACTGAGATTGAGCTTTTCAAATAGTACAGGGAGGTCGTGTGCAAATTTATTCATGGAAGGCGCGTCATCAACACTACTTAATCCCTGCCCTAGCCTATCAATGACGTAAACATTAAAACTCTCTGCCAAGTAAGGCTGTAGTAACGCGAACCAAGCACTATCACTATGAAAATGCATATTCGCACCCGAGAGCATGACCACGGTTGGCTTATCTGCATGCTGCTTTAATTGCCGAACATGGTAATAATCGTTGTTTACTGCGATAAGATCAGAGCCTTGGGGCAGCACATAACGGCTTGTCGACTCAAAAAATGCCATTATCGATTCGGTGGTTTGAACAGGTGGTAAATTCCAACTATGACGAGCCCCGTCTACACTAATGAGCTGCGTTTGAATATTGCGATTAGGATAGTGAGTTAACGTCACGCCTTCCGCTATTTCTTCATCAACAGATAAAGCAGCCTCATAGTTTAGATTAGCAATAATTTTAATCGCTTGAGGTGACGAGAGTAGCCCAAAATTTGCGTGACTTTTGCCATTATAGGGCAATACTGAGTCTGCTTTACCGTGCATAATTCGGTAGTTTGTAGGTGTCGAAAAGTTACAGCTATCACCTAATTGGTAGGACATAGGTGCTGCAACCGTTACTATCGCATTAAACGTCTCCGAGCGGTTACATAATAAGTTTTGTACAAATAACCCGCCTTGAGAAAAGCCGGTCGCATAAATTTCACCGTCAATGACATCATATTTGGCTTTTATTTCTGCAATCATCTGATCAACAAAGCCTAAGTCATCTACACCTAAACGATGTGCCTTGTTACAACCACAGCCTTCATTCCACTCTTCGTTTTTTGATTTGGGATAAACGACTATATAATCATCGTTTTGTTCATGTAGCTTGGTTAAACCTGCCATACCGTAAGCAGTGCCTCCAGAACCATGAAAGGCTAACATCAGCTTGTACGCTTTATGTGGCTTTTCAATCGGCTTCATATAATAGTAACGCTCATTGAGTTGATGAACCTCCAGACCATTTACGGGCTTTAACACTCCATCGTCATTGCTTAACGCCTTTTTGCTGTCGCTACTGCTGCCACAACCCGCGACTAAAGCTGCGAGTGTTAAACCTAACGCCTGTTTTAAAAACATTCGACTTGTCATGTTGGCCATTCCTATTTTATTGTTTTCATGTACTCTAAATATTTTGAAAAAGAGCGCGACGAATTCACATGAAATCGTTGTGAGGAATTCCTTACCAATAAATATAAACAATATAATCAAAGGGATAATAAATGCGCTATGAGATTGCAGCCATTCGGTTTGATACTGTTAATCGAACGCTGACGAGTAGCACAGACTCCATCAGACTTGAGCCTAAGCCATACTTATTGCTACAAACCTTAATTGCAGCAAATGGTAATGTTGTTTCGCGCGATAAGCTCATTGCAGAAGTGTGGCAAGGTCGCGTAGTCACAGAAAGCGCAATCAATAAAGCCGTGTCGACATTGCGCCAGTATATGAATAAATTAGATGGTAAAACTGAGTATATAGAGACTATCCCTACCCTTGGATACCGACTGATTCCCGCAGTCACAAGTCATACTCCGGCAACAATAAGTAAGAGCAGCTCCCGGATCGCGCCACTTTTGGGTGTTTCTCTACTTATTACCAGCGTATGTGCGTTTATTGCCTATCAGTTCATGCAGCCAGCGCAAAATAACGAACCACTCCTACCACAAAAATTAACGAGCCAGAGCGGTATCGAGCTACAGTTAAGTAGCGCGCCTCAATATAAAAGCTTTAGTTACCTGCATCCTACCGACACTCAGCAATCGGAGTTATGGCTCAATCACAGCAAGCAAAATAGAAAGCTGTTTTCTGGCAACATCAGCACACAAGCCTTAAGCTCAGACGCCAAACACATCGCCTATATTGACGATGATAATGGCTGTACCGTAAAACAATTTGATATCGCGCAGGCACGGCACACGACGCTATTCTCTTGCCAGCCTATCGAAAACATTAAACTAATATGGGGCGCAAATCCGCACGAAATCATTTATCGAAAACGCACAAATATACATAGTGGATACGGCCTTTACCGTTTCGACTTGAATACAAAGCAGCATATCCAGTTAACGCTTCCTCCAATCTCAGGAAACCTCAGGGGCGACCACCTATTTAGCTTATCCACAACTAAAGACCAACTCGCCGCCGCACGCTATCTTGGAGAAGATAAGCACGAACTGACGGTGTACGATTACCCAAGCATGTCAGTTAAGAGCACCGTTAAGTTACCTTATAATCTCACGGCACTGACTTGGTCTGCTAGCGGGCAATCTATTTACTTTAGCGCAGGCAGCAGCATTTATCGCGCTGATATAAAATCGAGCAAAGTAAAACTGCTTCACAAGCTCACAGCACCAATCGAAAGCCTAGTATTACGAGATAACAATGAGACCCTGCTCTTTAATCAATATAAGTTAACTAGCCTAATTCACCTTTTCGACGTATCGGAGCAAACCTTTTCACCACTTGTTGATAATCAGGCGTTGAATCGCTTACCTCGCGCAAATCAAATGCCGCAAGTTTGGTATATTTCGGATCACGGCGCGCATTCCGCTTTATGGTCTATCAACACTGAAACACAACAACACACTCAAGTTCACTTGCCTCACATTTTTAACTTTCAACGTTATCAACTCAACAATGACGCTTCTAAAATACTTTTTGAATATCAAGACGCCATTTACCAGTTTGCTATCAACAGTCAAAAAACAATGCAACTTATAGGTACTGAGCTTAAGCCTTACGTTGCCAATTACAGCCAAGATAACAATGAAATCATTTACAGCAGTGAACGCTCTGGTAGTTGGCAGTTATGGTCTCTAAATCTAATAACAAACCAACATCAGCAACTTACAACACAAGGTGGCTACAGCGGCTACAAGCTTAATAATGTGTTGTATTTTACCAAGTTTACACAGCCCGGAATTTGGCAACTGGAAGACGGGCAAGAGTCTGTAGTTGTGACGGATGTACCGGTGAGAAATTGGCTGAATTGGCGGCTCAGAGATAATGCGCTTTACTATGAAAAAGACAAAAGTATTTGGCGATTTGACCTGAAGACTAAACAAGAAAAGTTGTATTTCACCCCGCCACAACGATTTATTGGGCAGTTTGATATATTGCAAAACGGCGATGTGGTTTTCAGTGAGCTGAAGCAACCAAGTGGAGAGCTTTGGCAATTAGCCGTAAAAAATTAAAGTACAAACACAAAAAACCCAGCCGAGGCTGGGTTTTTATTGATTCTTGAAACGAATTACTTGATTTTCGCTTCTTTGAAGATCACGTGTTTACGAACCTTAGGGTCGAACTTTTTGATCTCCATTTTTTCAGGCATGTTACGCTTGTTCTTGTCGGTAGTGTAGAAATAACCAGTACCAGCAGTTGAAACTAAACGGATCTTATCACGCATGATTTAAGCTCCTTAAATTTTTTCGCCGCGAGCACGGATATCTACTAATACCGCGTCGATGCCTTTTTTATCGATAATACGCATACCTTTAGTAGTAGTGCGTAGAGAAACGAAACGCTTTTCGCTTTCAACCCAAAAACGGTGTGTTTGTAGGTTAGGTAGGAAGCGACGCTTAGTAGCGTTGCGCGCGTGCGAACGGTGGTTACCAACCACTGGGCGCTTACCTGTAACTTGACAGACTTTAGACATGTCTATGTATCTCCAATAACTTCGCTCGAGCTTAATTTTCCCTTAAAGGCCTTTTAACTGCGTGCCCTAGGTAAAATCAAAGGGCGCTCTTTATACAGTATCTACAGGCAGAGATCAAGGATCTGATCCTACTGAAATCAGCTCATGGGTAAATTTGATAGCGGCCAATTATAATGATCCGAAGCCCACTAGGAAAGTAAAAACTGCATTTAAATTGAACTAATTTATAAAATTTATACAAATATGCTGATTTAACGAGCAAATTTCTTTTTTGGCCCTTTCTACATCGTAATTTTCACTGTTTAATTTTCGTGCTTATACGTATATTTGGGCTGCAACACTCCACCAGCTACCTCACACTTCGAGTAAAAGCTGAGTGATCAAGCTCCATTCCATTTTGCTCAATTCAAAAGGACAACTTGAGAAAGCGAAACCCACCTGATAAAACAGCAACTCAGCTTAAATCAGTCCTCGTTCGGCAAACGAAATACAATGACTTCCGGCGACGATTAAATGGTCAAGTACATTAATATCGACCAGTGCCAAGCCTTGCTGCAATTTTTTCGTGATGAGTTTATCCGCTTCGCTGGGCTCTGCTACACCCGATGGGTGGTTATGGGCAAAAATCACGGCTGCACAGTGGTATTTTAGTGCCGCCTTTACTACTTCTCTTGGATAAACCGAAGCCGCGTTAATTGTGCCGTGAAACAACACTTCATCTTTTATCAGGCGATTTTGGTTGTCTAGATACAGCACCATAAACACTTCATGCCCAAGCCCCCGTAGTTGAGCACTCAAATAGTCACGTACCGCTGTCGGGTTTTGAAATACCGTTTCTCTTAAGCACTCTTCTTTTAGATAACGCCGGCTTAACTCCAAAACGGCCTGTAACTGAGTGTATTTGGCAACGCCTAAGCCTTTTAACGCTGAAAACTCTTCTAATGAGGCATTGAATAAACGCTGTAACGTTTGCTGTTCTTGTAACAGGGATTCGGCAAGCTCTATGGCATTTAACCCTTTGATCCCAGTGCGTAAAAAGATAGCCAATAACTCGGCATTTGATAATGCCTCAGGGCCTTGCTCTATTAACTTTTCTCTTGGCCGTGCGGATTTGGGTAAGGCTGATATTTGCATAATTTTTCCTTTTATGTGTTTGCCTCCATGGCATCCAAAGTGTAGCTACCAAAAAGTGAGAATTCAAAAATTATCACCGACTGTGATATCTTTAGTTTATTGATACTGTGATCGTATAAAACAAACATGCAAAGAAATAAACGCCTCTTACTTGGGATCAGCGGTGGTATCGCTGCTTACAAATGCGCAGAACTCGTTCGCCGCCTAAAAGAACAGCAAATAGATGTCAAAGTGGTGATGACTGAGTCTGCTAAGCACTTTATCACGCCACTGACAATGCAGGCGGTCTCTGGTGAAATCGTTTCTGACTCTTTGCTTGACCCACAAGCAGAAGCGTCAATGGGGCATATCGAATTTGCAAAATGGGCAGACCTAGTACTGGTTGCTCCTGCGACCTCGAATATCCTCGCCAAAATGGCGGCGGGTATTGCGGATGATTTACTGACCACATTACTGCTCGCAACGCCCGCGCCTGTTGCCGTAGCGCCGGCAATGAATCAACAGATGTATGCACATCTATCGACTCAAGCAAACCTCAATACCCTTGCATCACGCCATGTCCAAATCTGGGGACCCGGTAAAGGCGAGCAAGCCTGCGGAGATGTAGGCGCAGGACGCATGCTTGAACCCCATGAGTTGGTGCAACTGTGTTTAGCTGCACTTCGCCCTACTGAGCAAGTATTAGCAGGAAAAACGGTAACTATTACTGCAGGACCGACACGCGAAGCATTAGATCCGGTGCGCTTTATTACTAACCACAGTTCAGGAAAAATGGGCTTTAGCCTTGCTGAGGCGGCAAAGGCTTTAGGTGCAAGCGTAAATCTGATCGCAGGCCCGGTTTCACTGAATACCCCCACAGGAATTACTCGAATTGATGTAGAAAGTGCTGAGCAGATGCAACAAGCTGCACTCGAATATGCCGTACAATCGGATATTTTTATCGGCTGCGCTGCGGTCGCTGATTACCGTGCAGCCACCGTTGCCGAGCAAAAGATTAAAAAGCAAGGCGATGAAATCACACTTACACTGGTCAAAAACCCCGATATTATCGCCACTGTCGCAGCACTAAAACAGTCTCGTCCTTATACCGTTGGCTTTGCCGCTGAGACGCAGAATGTCGCCGAATATGCGCAAGGAAAATTGGTCAATAAAGGGTTGGATATGATCTGTGCGAATGATGTATCGGATAGCACAGGTGGTTTTAATTCTGATAACAACACATTGACCCTATATTGGAAAAAAGACCGACTTGAACTCCCTCACTCTAGCAAAAAAGAGTTAGCACTTACTGTCATGCAAGCTATTGCCGAAAAGATAAAATAACCTTCATGTAAAAGACTGGAAAGAAACTGAATAAAACATTAACATGATACCCCGATAATGTGTAAACAAGTCGGGGTTTGCACTTCTGCGCATCACTCTCTGTGCTTAATAAACCCGACAAAAATAATATAACAATTAGAAAAATAAGGGAAATTTCATGCCAGCGACAAAACGTAGTAATCGCAAAGAGCAAATTCTTCAATCACTCGCACAAATGTTGGAAACCAGCCCAGGACAACGTATCACCACAGCTAAACTCGCTGCTGAAGTCGGGGTTTCAGAAGCTGCGCTTTATCGTCACTTTCCAAGTAAAGCGAGAATGTTTGAGGGGCTTATTGAGTTCATCGAAGATACGTTGCTGTCACGCATTAATTTAATTCTAGAAAACGAAAAAGAAACTCGTAACCGGATCTACAACATTCTTACTCTACTCCTAGCCTTTGCAGAGAAAAATCCTGGCATCACACGTATCTTAACGGGAGATGCACTACAAGGTGAGCAAGAACGTTTACGTGAACGAGTTCAAAGCTTATTTGAAAAGCTTGAGACACAATTCAAACAAGTTTTAAGAGAGCGCAAGCTGCGAGAAGGTAAGGCATTCACGAGTGAAGAAAGTGTACTGGCTAACTTATTCTTAGCTTTTGTTGAAGGTAAGATGAACCAGTTTGTAAGAAGTGACTTTAAAGCAAAACCAACCGCGCAATTCGATAAACAGTGGGTTGAGCTTGAGAAAATCTGGCTTTAAACACCTGCGGCTAGCCGCTTAAATACATCCGCACACCGCAGAGCATTTTAGTTTCACTGTTAAAAGTGATAAAAACACAATAAATAAAGACTAAAATGCTCTAGATATGACTCTAAAACTCTCTCTTCTAAGTGCGGCACTTTTTAGTGTAAGCAGCTTAGCAGCTAAACCCAGCCTTGAATTTAAAGACGTTTTTGATTTTCGTTACCCACAAGGTACAGTAATCTCCGAACAAGGTACATTCCTCGGCCTAAGTGCAAAGCCTTACCGTGGTGACAGCGAAGGCCAAGTGTATTCTCTCGACAATAAAGCACTGATTGCATCAGTTCCCCGTGGTACAAATCCAGTTATCAATAAAGGCGCTCAATGGGTTGGTTTTACCCAACGCCCTACCCTACTTGAAAAAGAAACTGCAGATAAAAAGAAGAAAAAAACGCTAAAGAACAACTTAGTGTTGGTGAACACCACAACCAAAGCACAACAAACTTTTAGCTCAGTTAAAGATTATCAACTTTCAGATGATGGCCTGTGGCTGGTGTATCGTGAGGATGCAAAAAAAGGCGACAAAAAGTCAGACGCAAAAGCGAATACAGACGAGCAAACTGATGAACTCAAAATCAGTGCAGATAAGGGTGATGACGCCTTAACGCTTGTAGTGCTGAACCTTTCTCACAATGAAAGTACTCGCTATGACAATATCGCAGCATACAAAGTTGCACCAAATAGTAACGCGATACTGGTCAATCAGCGCAGTGAGGATGGCAGTAAAAACCGTGTTGCTGTTATTGACTTAGCAAGCAATCAAATCACGAGTCTTATTGATGAGCCAGGTGTCACTTTGGGAGACATTGCTTGGCAACCTAACTCACAACAAGTCGCTTTTTATTTGGGTAATTATGTCAACGATGACAAACGCCGTCGCAACTACCAACTCAAATTATGGTCTCCAACAAGCAATAAAATTACCGACATCCACAACCCAAGCGGTTGGTTTTCAGGCAAAACAGCATCAATCAAATGGTCTGAAGACGGCTCACGACTGTTTTTTGAAAATCGTCCACAGCTTGAAGAAAAAACCAAAGTACTCAAATACACAGATGAAAGCTCGCTTTTTGATTACGATACCATTCGCCAACAAAAAGGCTTAAAGGTTTGGCACAATGCAGATCCTGAAATCAAAACTAGAGAAATAAAAACATGGAACGAAAGCCGCCGAGATCAACATTATCAAGCGGTTTACCATGTAAATGGCGAGCGTGTAGTACAGCTTGAAAACCTTCAGGTGCCTTCTATTTCACTTCACACAAACGCAAACTTTGTGCTGGGCAGTGACGATACACCATATCTAAAGCAAATCATGTACAAAGGGTTTTATCGCGACTACTACAGCGTTGATATCGATAATGGTGATAAACAACTCATCGTTAAAGAAAGTTCAAACCGCCCTACTGTCGCGCCTGACGGTAAACATGCTGCCTATTTCGACGGTGAACAAGTCTGGTTGAAGTCGCTATCCACTCAACAGCTTACCCCAGTAAGCAAAGCGGTTAAAAACGCACTATTCGCGGATGATAAACATGATAAGCCAGAACCAAATAAAGGGTTTGGATTTGCTGGTTGGCAACTCGATGGCTCGACGCTCTACGTCTACAGTAAATATGATATTTGGGCATTTGATACCAAAACAGCAAAAGCAACTCGGCTAACCGACGGCTATAAGACCCAAACACAATACCGCATTGAGTATAAAGATAAGGACAAACTAGGCTTTAACCCAGACGATACCTTACTGTTAAGTGCGCACAACCTCGAAAATAAACAAACGCATATTGCAACGCTTTCCCTACAAGATAACAAGTTGCAAACTGTTTTGTCTGGCGAAGCTAAATATAGTGTAGTGAGAAAAGCCAAAGAGGCGGACACTTATATTTTCACAAGACAGTCTTATCAAGAATTTCCTGATTATTGGATATCAGATAGTGGCTTTAATAACCCGTCAAAACTCACAGACTTAAACCCACAACAGCAGACATTTGCTTGGGGCCAAAAACCTGAACTTGTGAAGTACAAAGGCTACGATGGCGAAGATCTTCAAGGCGTGTTAATCAAACCTGCTGATTATAAAGCTGGTGATAAAGTGCCTGTGGTGATTTACTTCTACCGCTATATGAGCCAGCGCATGTATGACTTCCCGAAAATGGTGCTAAACCACAGACCAAACCTGCCGATGTATACCTCAAATGGTTATGCGATATTCTTGCCTGATATTCGTTTTGAAATTGGTCACCCTGGGCGCTCCGCAACACAAACAATGCTCAATGCAGCGCAAGCGCTTATTGATAGAGGTGTTGCTGATCCAGATAAAATTGGCTTGCAGGGCCACTCTTGGGCTGGTTACCAAAGTGCATTTATGATCACACAGACGGATATGTTTAAAGCGGTTGTCTCTGGCGCACCAGTATCCAATATGACCTCTGCTTTCAGTGGGATCCGTTTAGAATCAGGTCTTGCAAGACAGTTCCAGTACGAAACAGGCCAAAGCCGTATCGGTCAACCGTTAACGGAGGCGCCTGAATTATACATAGAGAACTCTCCGGTATTTTACGCGGATAAGGTAAATACACCTATTTTGATCATGTTTGGTGATAAAGATGGGGCGGTTCCTTGGCAAGAAGGTATCCAATACTACTTAGCCCTAAGAAGACATGATAAAGATGCCATTTTCTTACAATACGAAGGTGAACCTCACCATCTGAAAAAGCTGCCTAATCAGTTGGACTATTCAATTCGCATGAAAGAGTACTTTGATTACCACCTGAAAGGGTTGCCACCTGCAGCGTGGATCAAATCAGGCGAGGCATTCATTGCTGAATAGTAATTATTCTGGGTACCTTTGAGGTACCCTTTTTATTTCTCAAAAATAGGTTATTTCAACTTATATCTTTATAATTTTGCTATAAAAACCTACCCCACGGCTCCTCCTGGCTACTTTACAGTCTAAGTGTTGAAGTTTCTGTAAATGCAATGTAAGTTCTATGCTGCAGGGAAATTTTCCTATTCTGCTAACAAAATACATAAGGAAATAAGATGAAACTTTCAAACCTATCAGCGAACATTAGGCTGTCTTTACTTGCCTGTTCAACGCTAACAGTGGGTGTATCTGGCATCGCTTATGCTGAACAGTCAGGCACCACAACAGCGAATACTGTCGAACGAATTGAAGTAACCGGTACACGAATCAAGCGAGCAGCAATGACTGGCGCGAGTCCTGTGACGAGTGTAACCGCTGAAGATATAGAAATCGCGGGCATTACCCGAGTTGAAGACCTATTGAACAACATGCCTGCGGTATTCGCAGATCAGACTTCAGGTACAGCAAACGGTGCTACTGGTACAGCAACCGTTGACCTTCGAAATTTAGGCCCTTCTAGAACACTAGTTTTAGTCAACGGCCGCCGATTACCCTCAGGCTCACCAGCTGGAATTGAGGGTGTTGGTGCCGACGTAAACCAAATCCCAGCCTCTTTGGTTGAGCGCGTAGATGTGCTAACCGGTGGTTCATCTGCAACATACGGCTCTGATGCTGTTGCTGGTGTTGTAAACTTTATTATGAAAGACGACTTTGAAGGCTTTGAAGTCGACTATCAAGGAAGCGTTTACAACCATAAAAATGACCATAAAGACATGCAACGAGCGCTAACTGCCTCAGGCTTCGACATTCCTGATTCCTCAGTTACTGACGGTGATACACATGATATATCTATGATTTTTGGTATCAACTCAGCTAACGATAAAGGCAATATTACAGGTTACCTCACTTGGCGTGAAATTGATGAAATCCGTCAGGACTCCCGTGATTTTAGTGCCTGCTCAATGAATATCAATCGTAGCAGAACGAGTTCAGCTCCAGGGCAAAGAATATGTCGTGGCTCTGGCACAATACCTGACGGTAGGATCACAGACCAAGCTAGCTATGACTTTAAAGTCGCAGGAGATGATCTAGTACCAACGGGTAATAGTGTCTATAACTTTGGCCCACTTAATTACTTCCAGCGTCCGGACAAGCGTAAAACATTTGGTTTGCTTGGCCATTACAATTTTACCGATCAACATACCTTTTATGCTGAATTGAACTACATGGATAACCGTACCGTGGCACAAATTGCGCCATCTGGTTCTTTCTTCAATGAAGTCGATATTAAATGTGATAACCCGCTTCTTTCAGCAAAACAACGAGAAGTCCTTTGCGGTGCCAATGGGCCTGCGGTCGATGGTGTTGTATCTGGCGCATTTATCGCAAAACGAAACGTAGAAGGAGGCCCTCGCCAAGATGATTTACGACACACCTCTACCCGTTTTGTATTAGGTATGAGAGGCGAAATTGATGATAACTGGACTTATGATGCATTCTTTAACTACGGAAATGTGTCTTATGAACAAACCTACCAAAACGACCTATCAAAACGTAAAATTGTTAGAGCCTTAAAAGCAACCACTGATGACAATGGCAAGATTGTCTGTGAGTCAGTTATTGATGGTAGCGATCCCGACTGTATCCCTTGGAATATATTCGACCCAGCAAATATTACCCAAGAGCAAATTGATTATCTTACCATTCCACTCTTTGCTCGCGGTGATACACGTTCAAAACAAATCAGTGGTTTCGTCACTGGGGACTTAACTGAATATGGCATAGTCGTGCCTGGTACTTCAACAGGCGTCGGTATTGTATTGGGTCTGGAACACCGCAAAGAAGCTATTGATTTTAATCCGGACATTAACTTCATTTCTAACGATGGCGCAGGTCAAGGTGGACCAAGAAAACCCGTTTCAGACCAGTTTGATGTAAATGAATTCTTTACTGAGCTAAATATTCCATTAATTGAAGATAGCTCATTTGCGGATTACATTACATTAGAACTCGCTTATCGCTATTCTGATTACTCAACAGATAAACAAACAGATACCTACAAAGCAGCGTTTGATATACGCATTAACGATAGTTTAGGTTTACGTACAAGCTATCAACGAGCAGTGCGTGCCGGTAACATTCAAGACTTGGCGAGACCGTCTTCACTTGCCCTAGTAAACTGGGACGACCCTTGTGCGGGAGCTAATCCAGCTTATACACTTGAGCAGTGTATGAGAACCGGTGTTACAGCAGACCAATATGGTTCTGTTTCTTCAAATCCAGCGGGGCAATACAATGCGATTGAAGCAGGAAACCCAGACCTCAAGCCTGAGAAGTCTGATACCTATTCATTTGGTATTCTTTACTCTCCTGAGTTTGTTGAAGGCTTAGATATCGCTGTAGATTACTTTGATATTACCGTTAACGACGCCATTCAACCTTTCCCAGTACAGTATATCGTAGAGCAATGTGCGATAGACAATAACGAAGAGCTCTGTGGCCTAATAAACCGTGGTGAAAAAACCGGTTCGCTTTGGTTAGGAGAAGATGCCGTAACCGCTACAGATACCAACATTGGTAGTGTAGAGACTTCAGGTATTGATTTTGATGCATCATACCGTTACACGTTACCTGAGGATATGGGTCTTTTAAGATTCTCTCTAATTGGTACATGGATGGAGAAGTTTGATACACAAAACGCACCAGGTGGGATTGTTGATAAGTGTGCCGGGAAATGGGATAAAAATGTATGCGAAAGCCCAGTTCCCGATATGCGTTATAACTTTAAAACAACTTGGGTAACTCCATGGGATGTGAATATTACAGCGACCTATCGTTATGTGAGTGAAGTGGAAGAGTTCTATCGTCCTACAGCTGCGGAATTGGCTGACCCATCAAAATCACCAATACTAGTACCATTGAGTGCAAGAGATTATGTTGATATTGCTGCAACATGGAACGCAACTGAAAACCTCTCATTCAGAGCCGGTATCAATAACGTGTTTGACAACACGCCACCGCTCGTTCCTGATGGCCCTACAACCTTCTCTAATGGTAACACCTATCCGGGGTTCCACGATATCCTAGGCCGTTACATCTTTGCAGGATTTACATTTAGAATGTAAGCACTTTAAATAGTAAATGGCTAATTGCTAGCCATTTACTATTATTTAGATGTCATTTCACTCAGTTTTTATTACATGTCGGGCAGCTAGGTGGACGAGTTGGCTCTCCAGGTACCATAACCATCCCTAGCTTTTTAGTCTGACCATAATTGCCATCATTCATAAATGCTTCCACATAATACGGTCCACCACCCATCGAAAATCTCATTCTTACCACAGCACTTCCTGTAAGTTGATTCTCCGCATTGTAAATTGCTTTGGTTACGCGCTTAGTGCCTCCGCTAAAATAATCACTTTTTGTCGTAACACCAACAATTACAGGTACATTAGGATCCAAAGCAGCTTCAGAGAATTGATCTAATTCAAAATCAATTTTTACTTCGTATTTATCACCATACGGATTTTTAACGGCTTCCATTTTGGGCATATCTTGAACAATTACACCTTTAGCAGAGCACTCATCACTCACTGTTGACCAGACTAAGCCTGCACCATATGTAGAATTAAACGCCAGATTAAAGTATGAATTTGAGTCCCAATTACTTCGGTCATTACCTAAACGACCCCTTTCAGAGTTGTAGTAGGCGACATCTCGAAGCATGTCATTTGGATTACCTACCTCTAGATCTGTTTTAAATCTGTAGCTCTGATTACGTAGAAGATAAGTAGGGCCTGATAATTTTGCAGAAGAGCTTGAATTTATACCGGGTAAAGATCTCAGAAATTCTACGACCGTGTAAAAACTTGGGGCTCGATACAAGTTCCAACCAGCTTCGATAGTAGCTGGTAATTCAAGTAAATTAAGCTCGTGTATTGTACTCTCTTCATATTTACAGCCGCTAGGAACTCCAACTGCAAATGCACTTCCAGAAAAAGTACATAGTAATATTATAATTTTTTTCACTTAAATATCCTTCTATGTGTTTAAAGAGATCAAAATTTAATCAACCTCTATGCAACGTTAGCAAAAAACACATTTCAGGTACAAGTTATTTTGGTAATCTTTATAAATGAGAATTTAAGCTGTAATCGGAAACTAACCTATGGGAACCATGTAACAGTGTCTTAATCAAAATACCGTTGTTTTTTCATGTGAGCATCAATTTGTTTGTGCAATATTCGCCCTATTTTGGATTTAGACTGAGTTGAGCTTCTGCACTAACTTCCTGTGTTGTAGATATCACAAACACATATTTCACTCTGCACCCTTAGGCTAAAATCGAAAAACTTTCCAAAAGCGACCCTCATAACAGATCATCACTGCACTTTTTAAAGGTTGCTTCATCAACATATAAGACAAGTAATATACTTGTCTTAGGTCACTACTATACACTGTTCTGATTATCTAAAAACTCAAGTAACTCCTTTTCAGGCATAGGCTTTGCGAGTAAAAAACCCTGTACTTCATCACAGCCGAGCTTTTGTAACACCGTCATTTGCTCTTCTGTCTCAACGCCTTCCGCAATTGTTTTTAGGCCGAGATGCTGACCTAAAGAAATGACAAGATCGGCAATTGCACCGCTGTCATCATGAGGGATATCTTTGACAAAGGCACGGTCGATTTTAAGCCGTGCTAAAGGTAGCTTTTGCAAATAGCTCAAAGAAGAAAATCCAGTACCAAAGTCATCAATGGCCACCTCAACACCAAATTCCTGGAGTTCTTGAAGTGTATTGATCACTGAGTTTACCTCATCCATGACTACACTTTCTGTCACTTCGAGCTCTATATGTTTAGGCTCTACATCAAATGACGAGATAGTGTCCTTAACCTGCTGTGCATAGTTTGGCACCTTAAACTGCGGCACAGAGACGTTAACAGCAATGCTAAGCTCACCGAATCCCTGTTGCTGCAAAGTTGCCTGCAACTGACAGGCTTGTTCTAATACCCATTGGCCAATTTCGACAATAAGCCCTGCATTTTCCGCAAGCGGAACAAAAATCGCAGGGGAAATGTAATTCCCATTTCCAGAAGGCCAACGTAATAAAGCCTCACAGCCAATCACCTTGCGATCAACAATGGAAAACTGAGGCTGATACCAGACCTCTAGTTTTTTCATCTCAAAATCTTGCCTGAGTTGTCTTATTAATCCCAGCTTCCAAGCCATTTTTTCTTCTAAGTCTGGGGTATACCAATCTAGTGGAATACTCGACTGCTTTGCTTGGTTAAGTGCAATATACGCGAGTTTTAAGGTTTCTATACCCTGCGGTTGGAAGTCTTCTTGACGACACACTCCAATATGAAAGTGCATGGTCAACAAATGCTCCCCGACATGGTAAGGAACACACAAGTTATCAATAAAAGACTCTTCATCAAACTGCGACTCAGGCATTAAAAAGCCAAACACATCTGCACCAATACGTGAAATTAACTGGGCCTCTGGAAACTCAATACTAATTCGCTCGGCAACCCCTAATAACAACAAGTTTCCAACTTCTTGGCCTAAACCGTTATTGATGTCAGAAAATTGGGCAATATCAACAAGAATAAAAACGAGAGATTGCTGCTGGTTAAAGTAAGACTCTATTTTCTCAATAAAGTTAGCGCGATTAGGCAGTTTGGTTAGATTATCCTTGTAAGCAACCTCGCGCAACTCATTGAATAGCTTGATATTATCAAGACCAACACCAACGTTAGTCAGAAATATTTCAGCAAACTTCAATTGCGCTTCCGACGGCTCGCCCTCTAGCTCTAAATAAATGGCAGCCTTTTTGTTTTTGCTTTCAAGTAAGAAGGTAATGTCATGCGCGGTAGATTGGTGGGATTCGGTATCAATACAGTTTTGTACTTGCATGATGACACGACCATTATCAAGCTGCTCTATACCATGACCAAAAAATTCACGGTACTGCTCACTACCGCCAAACACCCTTAAATGCATATCATCATCTAGGTAGCCACTCACTAAGCCTTCGCCTGACGCATCTAAAATATTTGCCAATTGAGCGACAACTGCCGCTGCAAAGGAGCCCATATCGGTATGTCCGAGTATGGCACGAGAAGCTGAAAGGATCTGCTCTAGTGCGTGGCTTTGCGCTTCGAGCTCACAAATTTGTTGATAAGAACGGATAGCGGTAAGCAACGAGGTAACCAGTTTGCTGCGGGTAAGCTCTGTCTTCATTTTATAATCGTTAATGTCGAACTCACGAATGACCTTTTCTTCCGGTGCATAACCCGGTTGTCCTGTGCGCATAATAATACGTACTGCCATATTTTTTATTTCTTCGCGCACTCGACGAACGACATTAAGACCTGCGTCGTCGGTTTCCATCACCACATCAAGTAATAGGATGCTGATATTATTTTGTTCTTTTAAAATCTCAATGGCTTCTTTGCCAGAATAGGCGTGAAAAAACCTGAGCTTTTTACCCCAAAACTCTAAATTAGACAGCGCAAGTTTAGTAACAGAATGGATCTCTGGATCATCATCAACGACTAAGACATCCCAAAAAGCACTTGTCGTTTCTTCTTCTTGAGTAACTTCTTCGTGCTCTGCAAACAAATAATCTTCTTGCTCAGGTGCCATGTTTTACCCTTTAAATCCGCACTACTCTTTAATTATAGGCACTGATTCACTCCAGTGTTTACCATCTTACAAAATATGGTACATTTTTACTATTACAGTTCTGTTTGATTAACATACATGAAATATTATAGTCGAGCATAGAACAAAAGAGATGATTTAGCATACTTTTTACCAAAGAGGATTCTGTATCAAACGTTTATCTACTCCTATTAGAATGCTGATGATTTTAGCACTTGTTATCGTGATTGCTGGTTTAGCGATGCCACACCATTATAAAGTGGTAAAAAGCACCGATATTTCTGCAAATAACACAACACTTTCCCCATTAGTGTTATCCCATTGGCCGACATTATTTAATTGGCAAACAACTGAAGACATCCACTTTCGCATACTGCCAAAAAGACAGCGAGTAGGAGCCTCAGCAGTGTTAGTGCATCCTTGGGGAGAAGCAGAAATAACCATCACCAAAATCGACGAACAGAGTTTAGAGCTGTCATTACATTTAGACGATGAACATTTAGCCAAAATTAGCCTTAATTTATTTACCATTCAAGCCGATAAACAACTGACCATCACAATTGAAGGAAGAGCCAATACGCCCTTTATTGGCAGTTTCATCGCACTTTTTATGCAGCAGTATTTACAGCAACTCACTAACTCCGCGGTAAATCATATGCACACACGATATAAACTACGAGCTTGATATGGCAGTCAAAAATGCACAAGTAAAATCAGCCTTAGCGCTTTCGATTGAAGAAAAGCTCGGCTACCCTATGGTGAAACGGATCACACCACTTGTCACTCAAAATGACCGTTATCAGTCTGATAAGAATAAAGACAACCAATACACGGTGCGAACTCAACATGGCACACTAAAACGCGCCCTCAAGCGCCAACAACTAATCAAAATCCAGCGCCAGCAAAATCTTGAGGCCATTATGGGCATGGCGCTTACATTGTGCCCCGAGGTTACCGCCCGAGGTCGCCCAGACCCCGATTGGTTGGAGCACTTCATCACCCTTGCAGAAGACATTGCCAATCACTCCATGCAAAAATTGTGGGCAAAGATATTAGTAGGTGAAAGCATTACGCCTGGCACTTTTTCAATTAAAAGTCTGCAAACCCTAAAGATGATGACCCAACGTGAAGCAACTGCGTTACAAAGATGCGCTCCGCTGTGCGGCTACTTAGAAAGAGAAGACAGCTACCTTATTCTTCATGGCTACTATAAAAAGCCGTCTATTTTTGATTTGCTACGTAAAGGCAGCACTGAATCCATCAATTTAAGCCAAGCAGGGCTGAACTTCCCGAATATACTTACGCTGATGGACATTAATATCCTTTACCGGCAAGAAATTGAGTCCGCTTCACTACAAAAAGGACAGTCAATGCAGCTGGTGTATTTACGTAAAAAAATGACCTTAACGGCCAAATCCAATGACTTGGTGCTAAGCTATTACAAGCTGACGCAAACCGGAGACGAGCTAAAAAAATTACTTCAAAGCCCGATAAATAAACAATACAAACAACTTGTAGAAAAGGCCTTTGAAAGCGAGTTTTCTCTCGAGTGGGAAGAGAGATAAAGAAACTATTCTATTTACCAAACAAAAACAGCTTGGTCGATCACTCGTACCAAGCCGCTAAAGGAGTAAACTACACTATCTTAGAAGTGTAGTTGGATCCCTGCAAATGGACCAGAGACATCCAGATCTGTGTAGATATCATCGATATCATCTAGCTCAAGTACCATAGAGCGGTAACCCACTTTTACCGCAACATCAACAGCCATATTGTCGATAAACTCATAAGCGATGCCAATTTGATAATCTTGGATTTTGCTGTCATCAATTGCAAGCATGCTGCCTTCGGCAAAAACACTTAGCCCTGTAAGTGGTAAACCCACTTCACCGCGCAAATAACCGAGAGGAACAAAGCCTGAGAATTCAACTTCTTCTGTGCGTGTTTGACCATTTGCAGTACCAGTTACCATGATAGAACCGTCAAACTGCTTAAAGTTCACACCAAAGTCTAACGTCAACAAGTCATTGTCTAGCACTTCGTAATACAATGTGTAGTCGATGTGGTTTAGATCTGCGTTTGTTGTCGCATCAGTACCTACCGTATAAACTTGGCCGCCAAAGTCAAAAGACTCTGTTAACGTCGTTTGACCATTTAGCTCAAGCTCGGTATAGCGTAACTTGATATTTGGTACCAGCGGTACTGGGTGCTCAAGTGCAGCATAGAAACTCGTAAAAGTTTCATCGTCAAAGTTAAAGGTTTGCATATTGCCTTTTTCAGCAAAGCTACCTTCGGTTTCGGTATCCCACCCTTCTGCACCGACATAAAGCCCGAGTACCGTGTCTGCGTGTGCAGCAGGTGCTAAGCAAGCGAGAGATAATGCCGCTGCTAAAAAGTGTTTTTTCATGATGTTATCCTTGCGCTAAAAGTTCACTAAGTTCGATGAGAGCCGCATTGGCTCGCGAAATATAATTTGCCATAACCAGAGAATGGTTCGCCACCAAGCCAAAGCCACTGCCGTTTAATACCATAGGGCTCCACACCGTCTCTTGAGTCGCCTCTAACTCTCTGATGATCTGCTGTAGGCTGACAAGTGCATTTTTCTTTTCAAGCACAGGTCTAAAGTCATGCTCTACCGCTTTCATATAGTGCAGTAACGCCCATGTGGCGCCTCTGGCTTCATAAAATACATCGTCAATCTGCCACCAAGAGGTTTTCACCATATTATGGCTTGGCGTCATGGTTGCTTGATCAGCTGCCGAATCCCCAGCTAAATCGGTATTTAATCTGTCTTGCCCTACGCTCGCACTTAATCTTTGGCTTAAGCTGCCCATGCGCTTTTCGGCCTCTTTTAACCAAGCTCTCAAGTTATCAGCACGCGCATAAAACTGGCTATCGCGGTTACTATTATCAGAAATTTGAGTCAAATACTGACGTAGTAAATCATTACCTTTTTGATACTCACCCTCAGCACTTGGCCACATCCACGCTGTTGAACTGATATTAAACTGTGGCTGAGCTAGCTTTAAACTCGGGTGCTCTGTCGATTGAGATTGTGAACGACTAAAATCTTTACGCATCGAAAGCGTAAGATCTCGTGTCATCTCAAGCACACCGTACTCCCAAGCAGGCATGTTATCCATCATTACGCTTGGTGGCATCATGTCATTCGACAAATAACCGCCCGGCTTATTCAGCAATGTATCCGTCACTTTAATCAAGGTATGTGTCGTTACATATCCAGTGACCAATGTATTGCCATTTTTCTGCGCATCCGCTTTTGCAACTGCGACGACGTCAAACTGTTCTGGTTCCACACTCCAATATACGGCTATAACATAACCCAGAAGTATGACAGCGATAATGCCAGAGATGATTTTTCCCGTATGATTTCCCATTTAATACCTCACTGTTTTTAGTGATGAGAGTGATGTCCTGCGTTTGATTTTTCTTTGCCACCAAACATATCTGCAAGTGCGACGACTTCAGCCATTGTGAAGATCCTATCGCCATCAGCAAAATATAGCGTAAGCTTACGCTGCTCACCGACTTTTAATGTTTCTATTGGTTCAAACACCATTAAGTGATAACCACCAGGCTGAAATGTCACTGATTTCCCCGCTGGAATAACAAGCTCGTCAACGCGTTGCATTTTCATCATGTCTTCTTTATGTACATGCTCGTGAATTTCAACACGCTTAACACCCTCGAGCGCAGCCTTAACCAACACTTTATTTTGCTGTGTTGGATTTTCAATAACGAGATAACCTGCAGTTGAAGGTGCTGCCGGTAAAAATGCACGCACGGTTGCGTTGTGAACAGAAAGTTGCTCCGAACCATGATGATGTTCACCATGCTCATGCCCTTGATGAGCTGAAGCGTTAAAGCCGATAAAAGTTGATAAAGCAAAAATTAAGGTTTTGATTACACTTGATTTCATGTTGGCTTTCCTTGGATTTATAACTGCAAATAACTATATCACAGATCCCAATTTAGCGTGTTTTTTATCTCCTATCACCAACAAAAACCACTACTCAAGCTTTTGCCTGAGCAGATTTGTCTACCACTAACCACACAATTGCAATAATACAGATGAGTGGAAATAGCACTATCAGCGAATTAAATAGCAATGTCATTACTAGCCCAATGAACACAATAAGGAGCAACCCTAAAACACCTGCGCTCAAGAGTGCTCCTAGCACCACCAGCGCTACAATTGCAAATAGCAACGTGAGTATTTCAAAGCCAAACCAACCTAGGTCAAATCCCATATCAAGTTGCAGATCGCTGATGTCTAACCATATTAGTGGCAGCGACACTCAAGATAGCGCCAATAAAAATACCAGCGCTAATAATATACCGGCCACGACTTTCATAGTGCCTACCTCGTCGCCGTTACTTAGTTTTCGTATTGCGCTTTTGGCATTGCAAACCAAGCGACGCCATACGCTAGCATTACAAATATTGGAAACTTAAAAAACAGCAATACCGTTAGTAAACGCGTTAACCAAATTGGCATATCAAAACGTTGTGCTAGTTGCGCACATACGCCACCAATTTTCTTTGAACTATTCATTTGAGACAGTGTTGATTGATATCTATTTTTCATCTTTATCCCCTTTCGGCTTGATTGCTCAGTTGGTGTAGGAGGCGAGCCTAGCTCGCCATTTTTTGCTTCAGTTGGGCTAATTCATCGTCGATTTGTTGTTGCTTTTGCTCATCTTCAAAGCGCTGCCATACATCAGGCTGCCCTAAGTCATAGGATTCGACTTCAGCTTCAAGGCGCGCCACCTTGCGTTCTAACTCGTCGAACTTGCGCGTTGCAGAGTGCATATCGTCACTATTCAGCGTTTGTTTGATGGTTAACCTTGCCTTACCAGCTTCCAAGCGGCGCAACATGGCCTTTTCTTTTGCCTTTAATTGCTGAATTTTGCTTTGCAACTTGTCCGCATCTGTGCTGAGTTTTTCAAGTGCAGGCGTTAGATCATCAATTTTTTGCTGTGCTTCTTGTGCTTTTTCGGTTTCTCGCTGCTTTTGCTCAAGGGCTGAGCGGGCAAGATCTTCACGACCTTTTTCAAGAGCATGTTCGGCTTTGCTTTGCCACGTTGTCGCAGCTTTGTTTGCTTGCTCAGCTTGACGCTGCGCTACTTTTTGTTGGCAAATAAGCTCAGCTGCCGTTGCACGACAATCAGATAGCGCTTCTTCTAAATCACGCACTAACTGAGTTGCCATTTTTTGTGGGTCTTCCGCTTTGTCTAGTAACGCGTTAAGTTCTGCTTTGATAAGGTCTTCAATTCTGTTGATGATGGTCATTGTTCGGCTCCTTTTATAATATAATTAGACTATTCCAAGAGCCGTGCCAAAAATAAAAACAAAATTAAATCATTGAGTTAAGGTTTTTTGAAAAGAAAAATAGATTTATTGAGATACATTAAATAGTGAAAAAGACGATAAAATCGTCTTTTTCACACATAGGATTGGAGCAATATATTTTACACTTCAGGTACAAAAGACAGCGCCTTTTCCATCACTTCAATACCAGCCTCTTTTTTGTGACCGTTTTCTGATAAGTGACGACGGAAACCTCTCGCACCGGGCTGATTTTGAAAAATACCCAACATGTGACGCGCAATATGCCAAAAGTTTGCACCATTCGACATTTCACTTTCAAAGTAGTCATACATGCTTCTTACGACTTGATGGCGAGTTTGCGTAAACGCAGCTTCGCCATATAGCAGCTCATCAACCTGCGACAACATAAACGGGTTGCTATAAGCCTCACGGCCAACCATTACGCCGTCAAGGTGAGCCAAATGATGCTGACATTCCTCAAGAGTTTTAACACCACCATTAATACTGATATGCAGATCTGGATAGTCTTTCTTTAATTGATAAACACGAGGATAATCTAATGGTGGGATCTCACGGTTTTCTTTCGGGCTTAAGCCTTGCAACCATGCTTTACGGGCATGAATGATAAAGTCATCACAGCCCACCGCCTGCGAGGCTTCAATCAACGCCGTAAGAAACTCATAAGAGTCTTGTTCATCAATACCAATGCGCGTTTTTACCGTTACCGGAATATTCACTTCTGCCTTCATCGCCGCCACACAATCAGCAACGAGCTGAGGCTCAGCCATTAAACACGCCCCAAAGCGACCATTTTGCACGCGATCTGACGGGCAACCTACATTTAGGTTTACCTCACTGTAGCCATATTGCTCAGCACGCTTAGCGCACTCTGCCAACGCCTTAGGATCAGAGCCCCCCAACTGCAACGCCACCGGTAACTCATGCGCACCAAATGCCAAATAATCCCCTTTACCAAAAATAATCGCACCTGTAGTGATCATTTCAGTATAAAGCACCGCATGTTTAGTCAGCTTACGGTGAAAGGTTCTGCAATGTCGATCAGTCCAATCCAGCATCGGTGCTACACTAAAGCGGCGAAAGCCTGAATCGCTTATATTTACTGGCTTAAAGCCTGATTTCACTGAATTTTGCATAGTACCTCTATTGCTCTGGAACGCCTTGAACTTCGTTGAATTTCGCTATACAGTTCCCCAATAGTCCCCCACAAAGCTGTAGGACAGATCAATAACTTAGGGATTTAATATGGCTTCTTATTCCATTGAAAAACGACCTAAAGCGGATGGTGGCGTTTCGCACCGCGCTGTCGTGTTCGTTAAGTCTAAAGGCAAAATTATACACCGAGAGTCTAAAACTTTCACCAAAAGCGAACACGCTAGAACGTGGGGTAAAAGGCGTGTTGAAGAAATAGAAGTCAGCGGACTGATAAAGCACAAAACAGTCCCCCTTGGGGAACTGTTAAACCTGTATTATGAAAACCATGATTTATGGGAAAAAACAGGCCGCACCAAGCGCTATGTGATCCAAATGCTTATGGATTGTGATATTGCCAAAATAGATAGCAACAAATTGAAAACCAGTGACCTAATAGAACACTGCCAAAACCGCCGTGATGCAGGGGCTGGTGTTTCGACTATTTACCATGATGTAGCTTACTTACGTAGTGTGATGAAAAAAGCCTTATCTGTTTGGAACATCACTGCGAACTATCAAATATTTGATGATGCAATCCCAGTGCTTAGGGATATGGGGCTAATTGGTGTTAGCCATAAACGCACCCGCCGCCCAACAAGTGATGAATTGGAGCGACTCCGCGGGGGATTAGAAAAACGCATGGCGTACCGCTCTAATGGTACTAAGCGCATTCCCTACCTCGATATTTTAGACTTTAGCTTGCTTACTTGTATGCGTATTGGCGAGGTATGCAAAATCACTTGGGATGATCTCAATACCGAGCATAAAACCGTTATGGTCAGAGATAGAAAAGACCCACGTAAAAAAGCCGGCAATCATATGATAGTGCCTTTACTAGGTGGCTCATTTGATATTGTTCAGCGCCAACCCAAGACAAATGAGCGTATATTTCCCTATAACCCCAAGAGTGTTTCATCAGGGTTTCAGCGGGTACGTAATGAGTTAGGAATTGAAGATCTTCGTTATCACGACTTACGCCGCGAAGGGGCAAGTCGGCTTTTTGAAAAGGGCTATACGATTGAAGAAGTTGCCCAAGTTACTGGGCATAGGAATTTAAATATTTTATGGCAAGTGTATACTCAGCTATTTCCACACAAGTTGCATACCAAAGATAAAGTATAGGATTACATAAAATGAAGCGAGATGGATTTACGGCTTTTATTCTAATTATGGTGATTTTTGTTGGTATGATTATCGATGAAGTTCCGAAGTTTTTATACTTTTTATTTGGTAACGTCCCTGAGTCAATTGTGTTATTTGACACTTACGGTAGGCCATTTATATATATTTTTGCTACATACCTTGCCGTAAAGTTAGGCCTAAAAAAAGATAGGCAAAAAATAAGTGCTTTGTTTAGTACAAGAGTAGACCCATTTTACAGCCCTCGTATAGAGCAGGTGACACTCACTAACGAACAAGATGCAAATGTTTTAATTGGCTCAATTGATGTAAAGCTTCCAAATGGACAGTGCTTCATTTTGTGTGACTTCAACAACAAACCATTCGTATTAAAAGCTCTAGATACTCACACATTCCAAATTGAGCCATATTCAGAAGTATATTCAGAAATAACAGCTGAAGCACTTAGAAACGCAACTATATATTTAGCCACTCCAAGAAGCTACTACCGCTGCCCTAAAACAAAAGTAAAAGGTAACAAGCATGCGATTCTCCCTCAAAGACACATGAATCATAATGAGGTAATTGGACCATATTCTAAGTATGTTTTGCATGTTAAAGAAACAAAGGAAAGTAAGCTTAAAGTAATTCAAGTAAGTAAAACGGGGTTACTTTCAGGGAAAGTCAAAGGGTTCAACGAATTTAAACCCGATATTTCTTCCGATGAAATTTATAATTTTTTTGATGAAATTGGTGTTTATTCGATAGCAGTTATGAAAGCAGGCTTTTTCTCTCCGGTAATCCCTCGCCCTCCTAAAGCTGGAAAGCAAGGGAAGTTTCACTTATTAGCAAGCAAGGTTAAAACTTTTTTACGCCAAGGCATCATCAAGCGCGGCAACTAACTCATCATCTAACTTATTCGATGACTTGCTTGCCAAGTGTTTAGCTGTGGCTAGGCACACCCGTTTAATGAATGCCTCGGTGGCCAGTTTGGTTAGTAGGTATTTGCCGATTGATGTTAGCATTTTCTTTCCTCCAGCTTGTTTAGCCGCTCTTTGATTAATTTCAGTTCTTCTTTAAAGGTGTCTTTAATCCATTTCACATCGGTTTTGATGGTGGCAATGGTGGCAATGCCCACCCCTGCCTGAATTAAAATACCCAGTAATGCGCTGTCGCTCATAATTACCTCGCCTGTACGGTTTCAATGGTTTGGGGTGATACTTCGCCGTTTAGCAATACCTCGTACTCAGGGCGCAAACGCATATCAGCATCAAAAATGGTGTCCACAAGGGCTTGGTTTTGTGGGTTCAGCTTAATGATGGCTTCGAGCCACAGCTCATCCTTGACCTTATAGCTAAAATCGAGCTTTGACCTATCAAGGAAAAAGCCCGGCCACTCACGTTCAATGTCATGCGAGCCGTTTGCCTTAAATTGCAGCTTAGCCAGCAAGTTGCCCAGTGGCTCGGTAAACGATTTTGAACCGCTATCAATGTATTTGTAGACGTAGTACAAGCCGCCAA
This sequence comes from Pseudoalteromonas sp. Of11M-6, assembly GCF_022347905.1. Classification (NCBI taxonomy): domain Bacteria; kingdom Pseudomonadati; phylum Pseudomonadota; class Gammaproteobacteria; order Alteromonadales; family Pseudoalteromonadaceae; genus Pseudoalteromonas; species Pseudoalteromonas sp. Of11M-6. Next base: position 182,618 of record NZ_JAKRFW010000001.1, read on the forward strand.
TGGTGAGCAACAAACTTAGGTTTTTACTGATAAAGTTACCCATAGAACCCCCATTTAAAGCCCCGTTGTATTTGCTCTGGCGTGTAGGGCTGCTGGCCGTTTTCCATAGTTATCATGGCTTCAATCACCTTGGGGTATTCCTCTGGCGAGAGCGGCTTTTTGCTGTCCACGCCCACTTTATTCGACACGAACGCGATATAGTTGGCCGTGTCGTTTTCCACTGGCGGCGCCCATCGGCTGATAATGCCCTCAATATTGGCAATGCCATATTTAAACGCATACGTTCGCAGAATACGGGCGGCGGCACGAATGCCGTGCTCGGCGGTTTCAAAAATCGCAAAGCGCCCGTCCGTGCCAGCCAGCCCCACCCAGTTTTCACCCGCTTCAATGTTGAGCGGGTTATTGTTGCGGATACCCCGCGCGGTTTGTTGAGTCGTCATGTATACCCCAATACTTAAAACGATTAATGCTGTGATGATGTGTGGTGTTTCAAGTTTCATCAATTGTGCTCTGTTGTGATTTGAGCTGTACCGCCAATGGCAAATATGGCGTTGTCACTCGATAGTCGATTGAATGCAAGCCATGACTCAGCACCAGTAACTGCATCGGAGTCATGGTCGATTAAGAACACCCTGTGATACCCCCACGAAAACGGTTTTTCGCTGGAACCCTCCCACACTTTCTTATCTCCCTGCTCCATTGCATGACCACCACTAACCCAGCCATATTCAATGAGTTTTTCCGTGTTTGGCTCGCCCTCCGTAATAAATATCCGAGGGCTATATGACGGCCTAGGTGGTGGTGCTACCGCTTCTAATTCCACATCAATACTGAACGGAATACCGTCCATTCGTCTTGGTATATACACATCAACATAGGGGATACCTGCTGCCATCAGTTTGCTGCGGGTTAATTCCTCCCCATAAGACCATTCATATTCCCCAAGTCGTTTAGGGGTGGTCATCAGCGGGGCTGTGGCATCGTCCGTTATCCAACAATTGACTTGCCCAAAAACTTCAATGTTTATTTCTTGCCCTGCTTTATATCGACGGCCATTTTGTACAACACCATTAATCACCTTTAAGTCTTCACCCCCAAGCCAAAACTCTGAATCCATTTCGACACGGGCAATGATTCGGCTCGGGTCATCATCGAGTAATGTTTGAATGCCATTTCCAATAATTTTCTCTTCACCTCTTAGAGTGCGAGGCCTGTTCGATACTTCCTTAAAGTCAAACGGGACATTGCCAACCCAAACAATGATTTCTTGACTGGGTGCAACCACTTCGATGCGGTCATACTCTACATTATGCAAACTCATGCCTTGCCACACTCGAGTTTCTAGAACAGCATTACCATTTTTAATGAGTTTGACCACGGTCTCTTGGGTTGCTTTTAGTACATGGAAGTAACGACCGACTCTGTTAATTTCTACAAAGCCAAATTCACCTGTATGAATTGGATAAATCAAAGTAATTACCTCCTAGAAAGTGCTAAAACAACTAATCCCATGCCGCCTAAGCCTAAAAAGACGTACATCATGGTTTTGTTGGTGCTGATAGCGAGTTGCTGACCGTCCGAACGACTCGCGTGGTCGGCAAATTGCAACGCTTGCTTGTGCGCCAAAATGGTTTGGTCGCTAAATTCCTGCTGCGATTCACTGGTTGCCTCCACAAACTGTGCGCCTAGTTCTTTTGCTAGATTGGATGCGTTATCCATGGAATACACCGCCACGTCTGTCATGCGTGCGTTGGCGTTGTCGGTCGCATCAATGGTCATGCCCGCCAGTTGTGCGGAGTTGTGCATTGAATCACTGGCTACATCGGTAATGCGGGCGTTGGCATCGCCCAGTGCATTCACTGTGGTGTCGAGCGTGTCCCCTGCAAAGCCCACCACATCGCTATTTATGCCCGCCGAGAGCGTCATCATTTCCCGTGCTAGGTCGCTGTTTTCCGTGATGGCGTCACGGGTTAAGGCGTTTTGTGCGTCAATGCTGTCGGTGGCAATGTCGCTGGTGATACCCATGGCGTTTTCACTGAGCACCATGGCATCACGGCTAGTGTCACCCACTTGCGTTAATGCCCGTTCGCCAAACACCATGGCGTCCGTCATTGCCCCGCCCGCTTGGGTAATGACTTCTTCCCCAAAGCCGAATGAATCCGCCAAGGTGTTGCCCGCAAAGTCGAGCGAGTCGCGGTTAATATTGCTGGCAAAATCAAAGCCGTCACGAGTCATGTCGCTGGCGGTATCGAACCCCGCAATCGTGGCATCGGCCATGTTGCCGCCAATGGATTGGATTGCATCCACCAAACCGTGGTCAGTTTGAGTGATGTTGTATGTGTTGCCATCGCCGTTGGTGATGTAGCCATTATTATCACCGTGCACCCCAATACTCGTGCTGGTATTGTTGGTGGTTTGGCTTGACCTACTTCTGGATTTACTGCCCATTTAAAGCCATCCTATAAATTGCATAGCCGTCCTCGTCTGTCGACTCGTACACAAATGAATAGGCCGACAATAAACGTTTCAACGCCTTGCGTTTTGTGTGGTACACAATCGAGGGGGCATTGATGTGGTGTGCTAGCGCCACAATGCTCGGCGCAATCGACAGTAAGTTTTTACCCTCGGCACACACCACACACAGCCCGTCACGGTCATGGCGTAGCACGCAGTAACACCCATCGCATTCAACCAGTGCAGCCAGACCTTGCGCCACTTCGGCTTTAATCGTTTCAAAATCTTCCGCTGCCGCCGTTTGAATATGATGAATTTCACTTATGTGCGCGATACGCATACCGCCCTCTATTTTTTCAACAAATACAAAGCAGCTACGGCCACCACACCAATAATCAATAATTGATTGTTCGTGCCGCCACCGAAATTAATATTGCCGCCCGTAAAGCCGATTGATTGGGTTTGATCACCCGTGCCCGATGTTGCCCCCGAACTAATGGGACTGCCCGCCCCATTTGTCAGGTTAGGCACTGCGCCCGTTGCACCAAGCATTGCGCCAAACATTAGGCTTGCTCCTTGTCACGCAGCCAATCACGAACGTAATCGGCCACGATTGCGCCCACTACCGAGATAGCCACGCCGTACGCAAAGTATTTCAAGTTCTTTGGATTGTTCATTTCATTGCCTTCATTGCTAAAGCCACTACCAACAGCCCACCAAAGCCATACAGCACGGTCTTTTGTGGTAGACCAAATACCATAGGCTCTTTAGGCTGCGCCGTTTGGGTTTTCGGAGCATCCACAAGCACCGCCGCGCCGTTATCCAGCTCGGCGGCATTCATGTGCTCTTTTTGGGTGACACCGTTGGACGATTTAACCGCTTTGACTTTCTCGTAATCGCCCCAGATTTTTAGCGCGTTACCCAAAAATGAGTTCGCGCCATCCCAAAAGCCACCACCGCTGTTTGTTGCCGCCATTGTTGGCGCTCCCTCTGGTTGCATAGCTCAACCCCCTTAGAATGTTGATTTGGCGTAGTCGTCAAAGTAGTGAACGACCACCTCAGCGCTGCCCGCTTCCGTGGCTTCAACACGCAAGCGCATGTCATTAATGGTGTTATCTAATGCCAAAGCACTGAACACATCGCCAGACAAGAACAAGTCGATGGCGTGCACGTTGGCGCGCGGCGAACGGCCACGCTGTTTAAGGTGGTGCTTATGAAGCGCGGTAGGAATGTGGTCACGCCATTTCACGTTATTAACCAAGAACTCAGCCGAGTCGATACCCGACTTTTTAATCTCGATTAACGCGATTTTTGCACCCAGTGGACGCGGCAGGTTTTCAATTTCATTGATACCCACGGCAAAGTTGTATCGGAACGAACGGCGTTTGAATAACCAACCAGGGGCGCTTGGTGATGACTTTTCAGCGAATGCTTTAATCACCGGCGCGGCCGCATCGGCGGCAATGTCGAACTTAACTTGTGCGATAGACAAGCCCATGGTGCCAAGGGCAAAGAAACGTTGCTCAACCAAAGACGGGTTTAACACACCTTGGATTTCAGGACGGGCAAAATACAGCGTGGCATAGCCCGCCGCTTGCTCGCGCTTAAAGTAAGCGTTTTCGTCAAGCAGGTCTTGCAACGTAGCGTATTCGGTTAAAGTACGGCCTTGCAATTCCACTTTTAGGTTTTTGATTTGGTCAGGTGTAACACCCGCGTATTGCAGGTGAATTTTTTCGTAGGTACGCCCAACAGGCAGCGTTAACGAGACACTGCCGCCAGCGGCTACACCCGTTAGGTTATTAAGCGGAGAAACTTCTAACATTGCGCCCCCTTAACCCACGATAGTGCGTTTGATTGAACGAAGTGCGCGAACGTTACTGAGTACGGCAAGCACGCCCAGCGCGACACCCACGGACGTTAAAACTGTTTTATTCATCATGCGATTTACCTGTGTGGTTGAAATAATCGCTAAGTAATAAATCAGGCGTTTCGCTCTTGGGGCAAACGGTTTTCGCTCCCCCTAGAGCGAAAAGAGCGAAAATTTCGCTCTTTTGGGTGGTTTTTTATGCGGCTCGCAGTTGCTCAAAGGTGAGATTTTTGGCTTTGCCCGTTTTCAGATAAATCACTTTTGGCTCAATGTTGCCAATGCCGCCCTTATATTTAATCAAATAATAAAGGCGTTCATCTTCGTAATGGGCGTTCAGTTTGCTCAGCTGGTAAATGTCTTTAAGCTCGGCATCGAGCTCAACCGACACCCGCTTAGCATCTGCTTGGGCTTCTTGTGCGCCCAGCACTTTGCGGGGTGAGTTATTCCAAATAGTTTTTGGTACTTCCTGCGAACGTTGAAACACCGTGTGCAAAATCACACCGAATTTTCGCCCACCCGTAGCCAGTTCACCAATGATGGAATCGTCTTTGCCAGCGGTGTCGCTAAGCTTGGCCAGTTCCTCAATCACTACGTGCAACTCTCGGTTGCCGTCCGCCGCTTCCCACATCAGTTGACCAAACCAGTAAAGCTCGTTTTGCTTGGCTTTTTTAAGCTGTTCACCTTTTAATGACTTGGGAAACTCTGGACTGTAGGCCACCACAAACTTTTTACCCGAGCGCCACGCATCGACAAAGGCTTGAGCGAATTGCTTTCGGGTGCTGAAGTGATGCACCGCCCGACCACCAAGGCCATTAAAGTGCCCTTTCTTGCGACCATCAAATTTATAATCGCCGTATAAATCGAAAATCGCGCATTGGTCGCCCACCAAATCAAGCAGCTTTACGGCGGTGGTTTTACCGCCGCCAGTGCCAGCTAAATAACAAACGTGCCGTGCCTTTAGGGCGTTATTGGGGTTTATAGGCAAAATTCACCTCCTCTTTTGCTTCGCTTTTCGCTTCCGTTTCGCTCGCGGTGTTGGCCTTTTCATGTGCCTTGATTTGCTTATACACCGACAACGCCGCCGTACCGAGCACCAGCCCAAGCTCAATTTCTTCTTTCCAGCGAGCTAACCACGGTGGCATCCCGCCTTTGCAATACTTGCGTACCACAGGCGTGGCCTTTTCGGTAATGACTTCGCGAGTGTCGTTATCAATGGTCACAGGGGCTTCAATGCTCGACTCGATAAAGTCGGCCAATGACGACACGCCATATCCGGCCAGCGCACTGATGTCGCTGTCGGTCATTTCTTCCGTTTCGCTCACTTCGCCCGCTTGGGGTTCGCTGGTTGAGTCGGCGGTAAACTTATCGAGATGGCTGTATTCTTCCGCCTGTGGCGATGGCGGCGACTCCAATTGCGCCGATGGCGAGCCAGCCCCAAAGGTTAAATCGTCCATGGCTGTCGCTATCGGTGTTTTCTGCATGTCGCTCGGTAATGGATTCGCTTGGTTTTGCATGTTCATGTGCTCCTAGTTCGCTGCTGTTTTGCTCTAATTTCGGTGTCCATTCGTCTGGCGCGGGTACATGATGCGCCGTGACGTTTTTGGGTTCGCTTATTTCGCTTATTTCGCTTTGTAACGCTTGTGGTTGCTGGGGTTGCTGGTTTATGGCTTTTGCCCATTTCGCTTGCAAATTCGCTCCGCTTCGCTGGTCTAATCCGCAGTTTGTGCAGTGCAAATACAACAGCTGTTTGCCATTTTTGCGGCGGCGGATGCTGGCGAACGTGCCGCAGCCATCGCACTCAATGACGCCTAATTCTTCGTTACTCGATTTCGCCATAAGTCGCCTCCAACATTTCTATTCGACTGACCATTTCTGAGAGCAAAGCCACGGTTTCATCCAGTGCCCCCTCTGCCAATTCGGTTTTTCTACCTGCTTTAAAAGCGGGTAACTTTTTTGCTTGGTCGATTTTGTCTTTGATTGACCTAACTATGTGCTGCATAACTCATTGACTCCTGCATTAACTGTCCTCCGCTGACCCAGTAATGAGTCACGGTTTGGTTGATTTCGTCTGTTTCTTGATAAGTTGCGCCCCGCATCACCGCTTCTCGATGCTCTGGGGGGATTAACACGATGGGATTTAATTTCTCCCCGTGCCCGACCTGCCAATCATGGGCTGGGGTATTACAGTTATTTCCAGTGCTCCAAGGTGAGTCGCTGCCGCTCCTCTTTAAAAGCCACTGCGTGGCTCGGGTTACGTACGTCACCCCATCTGAAACGATGCCGACTACGCGCTTTTTATCCTCGCCATAGTGATTAGTGCCGTTGTCTTCTTTGGCTAAATCCACTGGGGCTGGGCGCTCACCCAATGCGCCACCGAGCAATTCAATAAATTCCGCAAAGCGGCTATTGTCTGCAGCCTCGAATATCTCTTGTGCCAGTTCCGAAAGCTTTTCGACCGACTCTTTTGGCACACGGCGAAACTCGCGCCACAGGCCAACGGGTGCGCCACCGATAAATTGAAACTGGCGAATGCGCCAACGGCTTGCCCATGCGGCCACGTTCATCACAATACCGTTTTCAGGTTCAATGGGCTGGCCTGTTTCATCGTCATGCATATCGCCCATGTGTGCGCCGTTGATGTTCTTGGAAATGTATTTGATGATGTAAGACACGGCATCGCCTTGGCTCTTATCTTCTGGCGTGGCATCAAAGCGGTTTTTTGCTGCGCCCTCTTCGTCGCCATCGTGTTGCATGGCATAACGGCGCAGGATGTTTGTCACCGTAGGCTCTGCCTTGGGCTTCATAAATAGCACCATGTGCCAGTGCGGCGTGGCATCGGCGTGGGGTTCAACAATGCGTAACCCAAAAACGTTGATTTTGGCCTTGGATAATTCAGCGCGTACCTTTGCCCATTGCTTTACCAAATACTCTTGGGTTTCGCGGGGCGAGGCGTTATTGTATTTCGGGCTATTGGCGTGGTACTTAGACGGCGCGGTGATGGTGTAAAACATGCTCGTCATGCCGTGTTCTTCTGCCCATTCTTTATACCCGCGAATACGCACAATCATTTCAATACGGCGGATTTCAGGATTTGAAATTGAACCCTCAAACACTTTAGCCAAATCAATGGTATCGCCGTCTTTGCTTTCCAATTGCATGGACTCGACCCATTCGGCCTGTGACTTTTTACTGTGGCGAAACTCTTGCACCGCATCTTTGCTGGCATACGGGGAGATCCCTTTTTTGACCTGCCCCATGGTGATATTCAAATGCTCAAGCGTAATATCACGCAAACGGTCTAGCTTGCGCAGCCACCATTTATCACATTGCATGCGGCGAATACCGCGCTCGATTCGGTCTGCTAGCAAATGAGTATTGCAACGCTCCCAGCCGTCCTCGGTTAACTTGGACTTTGCGGCATTAAAGGTTGCTTGGTAAGGGGGTTTGATACCCTGCCCCATGGTGAAGTCGTGCATCTCGATATAACAGGTAAATACCAGTTGCTCGAGCTGGTCATCACTCATGGCGGCATCAAACTCAACAATACCCATTTGCTGGCAAATCGTAGCCAGTTGCTTGGCTTTATCTTTGCGGGCTTTTTTGTTGTTTAACTCGCGAATGGTCAGGGGCGAACGCTCGACAATTTCACTCACCCGTTCGATGGTTTTTCGCAGGTAAATATTGGCTGAACGCTCGGGGTTTTTCGCTGTGTCTGAGTTAAAGCGCTTGGCGTACTCCCTTGCAGCAATGCGGCGTAAACGGTTAGTGGGTATTTGCGATAGCTTCTCTTTGACTTGCTCAACTTGCTTATCAAAACCAAACATACCCCAGCAGTAAGGCGCAGCCCGTTTAATGGTGATGGGCTGCATCTTTCTGTTTCCGCTATCCGAGCCGACCAGCTCCCAGCAAATGGGTAGTGAACGCGAATCCGGTAAGATATTCACAGCACCACCTGCTGATCCATGCGGTTGCGTGCCGCCATCGCCAACGCCGATTTAAGTAGTTGATTGCTTCGCTCGCTATTGCGTTGCTTGCGAGTTTCTTGTTCAACGCGCTGGCGCTCAGCTTGCTGCTTTGCTTTATGCGCTCGAATTTGTGCGCGTAGCTGCTGCACTTTCATCACTTGAACTTCCCAATGACTTGGATCGGTTATTAGTTCTTCAATCTCAACAACGGTATGGCTCATGATTGAACACGCTCCCATTCTGTTCTGGCATTGTCGTACTGTGATTGGATGTATTCGGCTAAGTCGGTAACGTTAACCAGTGTTGGCGCACGCTCTGACTCGCGCATTTTGAATGTAGGGATCGGCAACTTGCCCGCTTTGGCTTGTTGCTCAGCAGTTTTAGGGCTTACACCGAAAAACTCTTTGCACACTTCTTTTAGGGGAACAACCGGATTATTAAACCGAGCTAAAAGCGCAAACGTCATATTCATCGCTATGTCCTTATTTCTCGTGATCGGATAGCAGTTCACTCACCGTGACCTGACCGTTAGTAAGTTCTGAAATTTTGTTGATGTATTTCGCGGGGGCTTGTCCGTATTTATTTATCCAATCCCATACAGATGCTTGTCTGACACCCAAAGCAATACCGAGCTTTGTTTGTCCCCCATAAATTTTGACAGCTTTAGTTATGTAATTCATACATAATTACCTAAAATACAGTTTATACCTGTCATTTAATACCGACCAAACATTGTTGTCAATACCATTTAAAACTGTAATTATAGTGATAGACTTTAATTAAAGCTGTTTAACAGTCACTAAACTGTTGTTTTACCGATTAAAAAGGAAACTGTATGAGTATTGGAGAGAGAATAAGAAATAAACGTAAAAGTTTAGGTTTGACGCAAGCAGCTTTATCAGAAATGGTTGGAATTGCCCAACAGTCACTTCAATCAATCGAATCAGGTAAGATTGAAAAACCACGCCGTATCATGGAGCTTGCCAAAGCTTTAGAAACAACACCTGAATATTTACAGTTTGGAGTTGGTGATCTAGATAACGCCTCAATAGGACCGGAACTTAAAAATAAACTTCCATTAATAAGCTGGGTACAGGCTGGCGCGTGGACAGATATTCAAGAAGTCAGCACTTTAGAGGCTGAGCACTTTCTTTGCCCGGTAAACTGCAGCGACAAATCATTTGTACTTCGCGTACAAGGTGTGAGTATGGAGCCTAAATTTGATGATGGTGATCTGATATTTGTTGACCCAGAAGCCGAGTGCATTCATGGCTCTTTTGTGGTCGCAAGATTGGATGATGACAATCAAGCCACGTTTAAGCAGCTTATCATAGAGGGCGGGCAGAAGTTCCTAAAAGCACTAAACCCTAATTGGCCGGAGCAACTAGTGCCTATCAATGGGAATTGCACCTTAGTCGGCAAAGTAGTGTTTACTGGTAAGTCACTTTAAAAGGAAGAAAAGTATATGAGTAATTTTTTTAAGAAGTATTGGAAAACGTTGATATTTTCGGCTGGGGCTTACCTCTTATGGGTTATATTCTGTCTGATATATGTAAAGTTTTTATTTCCAGACGTCATGACTCACTTAAAGGATGATAGTTGGAAGCCAAGTGACTTTGCAATTTCATATGCAGCATCGGCAACTGACAGCTTGATATTTTTCGCTGTGGTAGGCTTAGCAATAACTCTAATATCATTGCGTAAGCCGGAAGAGGAAAAGCTTGCCACTAAGATTGAGTTTATTTTTCCAGGTGCGGACCCTGAGTCCACTTTGGGTAAATTCTTAGCAAATAGAATATCTGCATTGGCATGTGTAAGCCCTGTGACAAAAAGAGTTATCGCCATTCAAGAAATTTCAGAAGCTAATGACGCAGTAAAAGTATTATCAAAAAATGACTGTATAATCAAAAACATACACAACAACCATGAATATGCAACTGACTCCATGTCTTTTGGAATTACAGCTGATGAAGTTAATATAGATAGTGATATCATAGGCGAAGTAAACGATATTAAAATTCTCTTTGACCTAGAAGATCCCTCCAAAAATCGACATATTTTAAACGGTACACAGGCATTAACAAATTCCAATAGAGAATTTAAGGAAACATTCTCTCTATCTTTAGAGCCTGGACAAGTTGTCAATTATCAGACGTCAGCCTGGCTCTGGCAGCCCTTAAAAGAGTCTATAAGACTTAGCCCTCCAAGGTTTACGGAGTCTCAACAGATTTCACTTTACAATAATACCCAACATGTCATTGAGTTTAGGGTAGGAATTCCAAATGATGAAGATTTAACATTCCAGGTTCAACCAGGCAGAAAGCATGAATTTGAAGTCTCCTGTTGTTCCCCTGGAGAAAAGGTAATCATTCACTTTGAAAAATGGCAACTCCCAGATTAAGATTTGATCATCGATGCTTTGTATCATATACTCAGTATATACTTATTAAATATATTAACTTTTCTTAAAGGGCAAACCACATAAGAAATTGTGGAGGTGAATATGAAAAATAGTGAATTTACAGGGCCATAGGCCAATAAGAAGAGATAAAAGCCTGCTAAGATGCAGGCTTTTTTGTTTTTAAGGGGCTTTTATTTTTTCTATCGTTTTTTAAAGCTTGCTATGAAGACACTATCTTCGGTTAAAGCCTAAACCGTCTCTGTACGAGCTACTTTCAAACCATCTCATTTTAAAATCTGGAGTGGGGAACTGCTTTTTAATGCCCAGTACCCCATGGGGAACTTAAAATCTAGACAGTTCCCCAATAGTCCCCCTAGACAACCTTACTAAGCTTTAAACTAGTAAAATCCGTCCAATCTAACATCGGTGCAACGCTAAAGCGGCGAAAGGCATCAACACAGTGGTTAGGTGTTTGTAGCTCAAAGGGTGGAGTAGGTTGTTGGCTCATGGTATGACTTTCTCAATCAGGTTTACTATCAATGACCTGTACTAGTTATGTCTATAGCAGTACATAGCTCAAATAGGTGATTGTGTAGTATACCGCAGCTTCTAATACTTCGTTAAGTATAGACAGCGATTTATTGCCAATAGTAATTAACCAGAGCTTCGGATAATTTATGCCTTTCTAGCAGCCAGTTTTTTCGCTAACTGCGTTGAATTCACTTCCAATAGCCAGCTATTGGTGCGTAAATTCGCCTTGCCTACAAGGATGTAGGTACCTAGGCGGTAGCAGGACACGAGAGCGGAGTTATCCCCAAAACTTTCTGGCTAGACAAGGAAATAATTAAATGTAATTTTAAAAACAATAACTTAGCTCATTTCTTATCCAAACCTCAGGTTAAATACCAAAAAGCCGCAAGTAATTGAACTTGCGGCTTTCGATTTGCTTAGGCTGCCGTCACAGTCTTATGGAGAGTTAAAGATACTCCTTCACTACCGCTACTTTATTTTTTGCGAACTGACTGTTTGGGTTTATCGCAAGTAACTGCTGATAGTGCTCAAGTGCTTGTGCATACTGCTTATTTAACTCATACGCTTGCGCGATGCTGTTGTGGTAATATGGCTGCTCGTTATTTTGTGTCAGTGCAAATTTAAAGATTTCGATACCATTATTAACTTGACCATCTTCAACAAGCTTATTGCCCCACTCCACCAAGATCTCTAAATCATACATTACACCGGTATCTTGCTGCGCTTTTGCAAACGTAGTCGCGAAGTCGGCAAAGCCTTGTTTATCTGTAAGCTGCTTTAAGTACGCCATTGGCTGGTAGGACTTTTTCTTATTAGCGCCGTTAAAGTTGGGAATATAGTAAGCGGCAATATTATCAACAAACTCAATGGGTAATCCACCCAACAGGTTAGTAAGTACAATCACGGAAACCTTGTCTTCAGGGTAGGTGATCACCGTAGTCGCGTTTCCTCCGCTTGCGCTGATCGCTGGGTGATATTTACGCTGAATTACTTGCCAGCCCATTGCATAGCCGTTTTCTTTGGTGTTAAAGGCTTCTGTACGCCCGTTGTTCAGCTTAACTGGCGTCCATAGCATATCTAACTCTTTAACCAGCTCGCCTTGTTGTAGTGATACAACATAGTTAGCTAGTTCCGTTGCGGTTGAACTCATTCCCGCGGCGGTTCTCAACATATAAGGGAATTCGCCGTAAAAGTTTTTGTAATTCCCCTCACCTACATGAATATATTGGCGAGCCTGATTTGGCACCATAAGTTCAAGATAATCAAAACCTGCCTGCGCGGTTTGCGGCATATTGGCACGTGCTAACTGCATCTTGGTAATAAAAGCAGGAAACCCTTCAGGTGCATATTTATCAATGATTTTACCCAAAATCACATAGCCGGTTTGGTTATAACTAAAACGCGAGTTAGGTGTAAATTGAAGAGGCTGCTTTTGCACAGCTTGCCATGAGGCATCAATATCGTTCGGTACAATGGTTTCTAGAGCGTAATTTGATGCCAGGATCGGTGGCAAGCCTGTGGTGTGACCCATTAATTGGTTAATTTTAAGTTGCTGCCAAGCTTTAGGTAAATCAGGTAAGTGCTTACCAATTTCATCGTCTATGTTTAGATAACCTTGCTCAGCTAACTGTACAATCGCAACACCGGCAAACGCCTTTGTCATCGAATTAATCGGAAATAACGTCTGCTCAGTCACAGGCACTTGATGCTGTAAGTCTGCAAAACCATAACTTCCTTGCTTGATGATTTTATCGTCTTTAACCACGGCCAACTGTAAGCCCGGAATATGCCTTTCTTTCATGAGGGTTTTGATCAGCTTGTCTACCGACTCAGCCTTCACTATGGATGAAAATAATGCCGACCATAAAAGCGTGCCAAGCCATAACAGGGTTGATAGTAAAACTTTGTTGTTCTTGTACATGATAGTTCCATTACTCATTTTCGCTTGAGAGATGGCTCTATCTGTCCAAGTATTGTACCAACCTTAAAAATTATTTTTTATCAGTCACTTAAATAAATTCAGTGGGTAAACATTGGTGAATAAATTAACGAAAAGTGGTGAGATATACAAATAAATGGCGTTTTTAACAAGGTAATCCTGAGGTGATAAAGTGGGAGTCTCAAGCGTAAACATCTCATGTAGGGATGTTTACGCTTGAGGTGTGAGTCAGCCTATAAGCCGGGTTCTGTTCACTCCCGAAGGAGATCGATAATCATTCGTCTAGGCCTAGGATCGCTCCTAGGCTCGAGCAACCTACCCGGTTCCGATGCGGGCCACACCATAAGGAACCCTATTTGGTCTTGCTCCGGGTGGAGTTTACCTTGCAACCAACTGTTACCAGTGGCCCGGTGCGCTCTTACCGCACCCTTTCACCCTTACCGGTCCCGAAGGACTTAGGCGGTCTTCTCTCTGCTGCACTTGTCGTAGGCTCACGCCCCCCAGCCGTTAGCTGGCACCCTGCCCATTGGAGCCCGGACTTTCCTCCCCCTGATCATTTTCGTCACAGGCAGCGATTATCCGGCTGACTCAGGCGGGCGATTATACGCACTTTAATGCAATAACGCACGCGATAAATTGCGTGTATTACGCTTCTCGCTCAGCAATGATAGCCTTATACAAGGCGTTCTTTTTTAGCCCTAAATATTCAGCTGCCACGCCGCAGGCCTTCTTCAATGGCATTTCAGGCTCTAGTAACTCAATCAGCTTTTTCGCTTCTGGCGTTAATGCTTGTTCATCTCTTTGTTCACCGGGTAGCATCAACACCAGCTCACCTTTTTGCTTTTCAGGCGTTGCGGTTAAAAACTCAATGAGCTCGATAACCGTGCCACTGAAAAAGGTTTCGTAGGTTTTGGTCAGTTCTTTAGCAAAAACGACTTGTTGTGTTTCGCCCAGCGCGATTTTCATATCTTCTAGACTCGCCATAATTCGGTGGGTGCTTTCGTACAAGATACTGGTGATGCCAGAGGCGACTGCATCTTTAAAAAATTGCTGACGCGCTTGGCTTTTTGCTGGTGAAAATCCCACGAATTGGAATTTATCTGTTGGTAAGCCTGAACAACTCACCGCAGCAATGGCGGCACACGCGCCAGGAACAGGAGTCACAGTAGCACCTGCTTCACGGCATAGGTTTACCACAGCATAGCCCGGATCGCTGATAAGCGGCGTACCCGCATCAGACACTAGTGCGATGTCTTTACCTTGGTTTAACCAATCTAAAATTTGCTGGGCTTTTTGCTTCTCGTTGTGATCATGCAGTGCAAAAGTTTTTGCTTTAATGCTAAAGTGGCTCAATAATTTACCGGTGTGGCGCGTATCTTCGGCAGCGATTAAATCGACCTGACTTAACACTTTCAGTGCACGTTCACTGATGTCATCTAAATTACCTATTGGTGTCGCTACAATATGTAGGGTGCCGATTTTGTTTTCGTTGTGAAGATTAGCCATTGAGCTCTCCAATATCAGTCAGTAAGATATCCACTCAGTCGTGAAAAAGAAGGTTTGCCTGTGCAGTTTAAAAAGATAGCGCTTTTAGTTGCCATATTGTCGGGGTTATCCGCTTGTAGTACAAGCACAAATGTCACCAAATCCCCCCAAGAAACTAAAACAACTAAAGCCGTTAGCCAATCGGATGACAATGCCGCGTCGTTATTTGCAAAGGCGCAGAGTAAAGAAGGCGTTGCCAAAATCCAATTGCTATATGCAGCCAGAGACGCTGCTATCTTAGAAAAAGACTGGCAAATGTTAGAGCAAATTGGTTTAGCGATGGAAGCTAAAGCCAGTGTTGATCATATTCAAAACAAATTATACATCGCATATGCTCGCAAAGAATTGTCGCAGTATGCCAATGCGTTAGCCATACTAAACACGCTAGAGGGTAGGCTCAACACCCCTGAACACCAAGCTTGGTATGAGTATTTACTGGGTAGTATTTATGCCTCGCAACAATTACCAAAAAAAGCGTTGGTTGAATACTTTAAAGCGGCCGATATTGCCAATGAACATAACTTAGCGGTGGCTGGGTTACACGAAGAGATTTGGCTCGCGCTACAGCAGCTATCAAGTTACGCCCTAGAGCGCTTTGATTCTGGCTCTGTTTTACAGCGTGGTTGGGTGACACTAGCTAAATATCAACAAATTTATTTGGGTTCGAGCGTCCAGCTCGACCAAGCCATGAATAATTGGCGTCGTCGTTTTGCTAATCACCCTGCGGTTGCTTTGCTGCCTAAAGATTTACAAGGTGCTGTTGCGCTTGAACCTTACCAAGTTAAAAGACTTGCGGTGTTATTACCACAATCTGGTGCGAGCGAGCGACTCGGTACAGCGCTTAAAAATGGTTTCTTGGCTGCCACTGACGAAGGGACGATTGAAGAAGTCTTCTTCATTGATGAAATGGCATCCGAGTCTGAAATCGTAACGCAGCTTGCTGAGGCAAATGTCGATTTTGTCATTGGTCCATTATTAAAATCCAACGTTGAAAAACTACTCGCAGATAAAGGTTTTGCGGCTTACCCAACTTTGTTTTTAAATGCACGCGAAACGCTTACGCCTAGCAGTAGTGAACAGTACTTTTTTGCACTTAATCCTGAACATGAAGTCGAGCAAGCAATGAAGCACTTTCTTGCTAAAGGCTATAAAAAACCCATGTTACTGGCTCCAGCGAATGCCTCTGGTAAGCGTTTAATTGAGTATTTTGATCAAGGCTGGAAACGCTATAGTGAGACCGCACCAGAAGTAGGTTATTACACTAATAGTAAAAATATGGCGGATGTCATCACGGATATTTTAGAGGTGGACGCTTCAAAGTCACGCACTAGCGTCATCAAAAGTCTATTTCGCAAAGAGGTCAAAAGCGAAACACGCTCTAGACGCGACATTGATGCAATCTATATTTTAGGTGATGCAATGGAAACTAGACTGCTCAAACCTTATTTAGACGTCAATGTCAGTACATTTGCCGACAGGATCCCTTTATATGCCAGCTCTCGCAGCTATAGTAAACAAATTGATGTTACTGATAAGGGCGATTTAGAGGGACTTTATTTTACCGAGCAGCCTTGGATGCTACCGGGTGCTGTTGAAAAAGCACCGCTTCGAGATTCCTATCAATCTTTATGGCCTGAGCAGGCCGACTTAGAGCAGCGCTTGTTTGCAATGGCATATGACGCCACGAATTTAGTCCCCGAGCTGCGCCAATTGGCTTGGCTCTCGGGGAAAAGTTTTGATGGCTTAACCGGCCAGCTTAGCATCCGCGGTGGCAGTGATGTTGTGCGAAAGCTCAGTTGGGCACAGTATCATAATAAACAAATTCGTTTGGTGAGCTTAGATGAACAGCCTCCATTACCATTATTTATGCAACAAGAGAAACCTGCGGGAGACTCTTTGGTCAGATAGGATATCTGGATGTTTAAAGGACTATTTAGCAACACACGGAGTAAGGGCGAGCATTTTGAGCAGATTGCGGAGCAATTCTTGGTAAAACAAGGATTAACCCCCGTCACCAGAAACTATCTCTGTAAATACGGAGAGATAGATCTCATTATGCGAGAGTCGCAAACCTTAGTGTTTATTGAAGTTAAGTATCGCGATAGCAGTCACTTTGGTGGCGCAATTAACGCACTATCAAAAACTAAGCTTCAAAGATTAAAGCGTAGTATTTATAATTATTTAGCACAGCAAAATTTGCATAACACGCAACTTAGAGTCGACTTTGTTGCCATTCAAGGGGCCGATCCCCCTGAAATAAACTGGATTAGAAATATTTTTTAGCATGCAAGAATCTATAAAGTCTATATTTACAGAGTCAATTCAAGCGCAGATAGCGGCAGGCGAAGTATTGCCTAAAGCACTAGAAACCGCAGCTATGACTATGGCTCAGAGCCTGATCAATGGCAATAAAATCATCTGCTGCGGCGCGCCAAGTAATCATATGTTGGCGCACCACTTCGCAACCATCTTAAGCAACTTTTACGAAACCGAACGCCCGTGTCTGCCCGCGATTGCACTAACGAATGAGCAATATAATTTGGCGTCACCAGAAAATGGTAAAGCCAGAGAGCGCTTTGCCAAGCAAATACGCGCATTTGCGCAGCAAGGAGACTTGCTGGTGGCGTATGCCATAAACGGGCAAGAAAAGACGGTTATTGGCGCAGTGGAAGCAGCCCTGACTAGAGATATGAAAGTCATCGCGTTAGTTGGCGATGATGGTGGTGAAATCACCGGCCTATTGGGCCCACAGGACGTAGAGATCCGGATCCCAAGTAAACGCCCAAGCCGGATAATCGAGTCACAACTATTCAATACTCACTGTTTAAGTGAGCTAATCGACGCAATTTTATTCCCTCAGGACGAAGTATTATGATGAGAATAACCTCTTTACTTGCCGCCATCTTGTTACTACAAGGGTGTGCTGCTGCGGTAGTTGCTGGTACAGCCGGTGCGGTGTCTGCTGCAAATGATAGACGCACTATCGGTGCACAAATTGACGATAACAATATCGAGATTAAAGGTACGCTTGCCATCAAAGAGATTAAGCGCCTTGCAGATCATGCCAATATCACGCTGGTGAGTGTTAATGGCGTAGTATTAATGATTGGTCAAGTCACTAATCAAGAAATGAAAACGGAAGCTGAGCGTGCGCTACGGAACGTTGCTGGGATTAAGCAAGTACATAATCAGTTGAGAATAAGCTCAAACATCGGCATCACGACGCAAACACATGATACGTGGCTGACCTCCAAAGTTAAAACCAAACTGCTGGCGGCCGACGAAGTCAATGGCGCAAATATTAAGGTAGTTACTGAAAATGCCGAAGTGTTCTTAATGGGCTTAGTCTCCAAACAAGAAGCAAACTCAGCCGTAGAAATCGCCAGAAATATTAATGGTGTCAAACGTGTGATTAAAGCCTTTGAGTACATCTAAACAATAGCCATAAAAAAACCTGCATCCGCAGGTTTTTTTATTTTATCACTCGAAGGTGAGAACCTTTTTTCTTTTCAGGTTCCGGCTTAGTCTCTGGCGATTGTGAGACTTCCGTCTCTTCTACCAAATCAAACTCTTCATCTTCAAAGATTTCTTCTTCAGGTGTAAATACCGTGCCTTCACCATTTTCTCTTGCATAGATAGCCAATACCGCACCGTTTGGCACATATACCTGCATCGGTTGACCACCAAACCGAGCGTTAAAGCTCAGCGCTTGATTGTCCATAGAGAAATTCGTCACAGCAGACGGGCTTACGTTCAACACAATTTGCCCTTCTTGCACAAATTGTGTTGGAACCTGTACCGAGGGAAAGTCTGCGTTCACCACTAAATGCGGTGTACATTCGTTATCAACAATCCACTCGTAAAACGCGCGTAGTAAGTAAGGACGATTAGACGTCATTACGATCTGATCTCACGCTCTGCATCCGTTAGCGATGCTTGGAATGAGTCACGCTCAAATAAACGCAGCATGTATTCTTTTAGCTCTTTGCTACCAGCACCATTCAGCTCAATACCAAGCTGTGGTAAACGCCAAAGTAGTGGAGCTAAATAACAATCAACTAAGCTGAACTCTTCACTCATGAAGTAAGGTGCTTCATTGAAGATAGGTGCTACAGCTAGTAGTGCTTCGGTTAACTCTTTACGAGCTTGTACAGCTTCATCACCACCCGCAGAGACCTTTTCAGCAAGTGAATACCAGTCAGTTTCAATGCGGTGCATCATTAAACGACTACGACCACGCATTACTGGATATACAGGCATCAGAGGAGGATGCGGGAAGCGCTCGTCTAGATACTCCATAATGATATTCGCTTGGTACAAGCCAAGCTCACGATCGATTAGCGTAGGAACAGTGCCATACGGGTTAATCTCGTGTAGAGCTTCTGGTAAGTTGTCCTTTTCAGCCTGGTGAATATCAACACTTACACCTTTCTCAGCAAGTACGATACGTACTTGGTGACTGTACATACAGTTTGACCCAGAAAAAAGTGTCATTACAGGGCGCTTATTGGCAGCAACGGCCATGCCTACCTCCATTAAAAAACTAAAAGTAATTAAATCACTTTAAACAGCAAAAGGGGCGAACGCCCCTATTGCAAAAATCACCTTTGAATATTCAAATTAATGAACATCTCTCCAGTATTCTTTCTTCAAGAAGAATGCCAGGATGAAGAAGATAACTAAGAAACCAATAACCTTAATACCCAAAGCTTCTGACTCTAGGCGAGAAGGCTCACCTACATAAGCTAAAAAGTTTGTAAGGTCACGTGCTGCTTGGTCATATTCATCAACACTCATCTCACCGGTACCGTCTGTTTCAGTGCCGACAACTTTAGTCACTGTGTGACCGTGTTCTTCCACTTCTTCAGTGATCGGTGTTGGCAAGCCTTGTAACTCTTGTAGTACGTGAGGCATACCGACCAATGGGAAAACAACGTTGTTCACACCAAATGGGCGAGACTCATCTTTATAGAATGACTTCAAGTAAGTATAGATGTAGTCCGGAGACTTAACACGAGAGATAAGTGTTAAGTCCGGTGGCGCAGCACCAAACCATTTTGCAGCATCATCTTTAGCCATAGAGTTTTTAATATGGCTACCTACTTTTGAACCATCGAAAATAAGCGTTTCTTGACCAATTTCAGTTGGAATACCGATGTCACGGAAAGTACGCTCATAACGCTGATATTGCATTTGGTGGCAGCCAAGGCAGTAGTTCATAAATAACTTAGCGCCGCGCTGTAAAGATGCTTTATCAGTTAAGTCATTATTTGCTTCCATCAAAGGCACTGATGGGCCCGCTGCCATCGATAACGTTGGCAACAATGCGAATAAACCGATTACTAGCTTTTTCATCATTTCGTCAACCTCGTTGGTAGTGGCTTCGTCTTCTCGTTTTTACTGTAGAAGAATAGCAACACGAAGAACATAAAATAAGTTACTGTCGTGATTTGCGACAATAGCGTTTTAAAGTCAGTTTGCGGTGTTGCACCAATCCAACCAAGGATAACGAATGTGACAACAAACTGAGCAATGTTCAACTTATGGAAACCACAACGGTAGCGAATTGAACGAACCGAACCACGGTCAATCCAAGGCAGTAGTGCCAATGCTACGATTGAAGCGCCCATTGCTAGTACACCAATTAGCTTGTCAGGGATAGCACGAAGGATTGCGTAGAATGGCGTAAAATACCAAACTGGGAAAATGTGCTCTGGCGTTTTCAGCGGGTTTGCAGCTTCAAAGTTTGGCGCTTCAAGGAAGAAACCGTTCATTTCTGGTGCAAAGAATACAATTGCGCAGAAGAAAATCAAGAAGCCAGCAACACCTAAGACATCTTTTACTGTGTAGTAAGGGTGGAATGGAATTGCATCCACAATATCTTTTTTATCAGTGTAGTATTCATGGAATTTAAATTTAGGTTTGTCTTCCTCAGCTACAGAGCCTTTCTTGCGCTTGATCTCAACACCGTCAGGGTTGTTTGAGCCTACTTCGTGCAGTGCAACAATGTGAAGGAATACTAAGATAACCAGTACTAATGGTAGTGCAATAACATGTAGTGCAAAGAAACGGTTAAGCGTTGCACCAGAAATAACGTAGTCACCACGGATCCAAAGTGTTAAGTCATCACCAATTACCGGGATTGCACCGAATAATGAAATGATTACCTGAGCACCCCAGAAAGACATCTGACCCCATGGTAATAAGTAACCCATGAAAGCTTCAGCCATTAGTGCTAGGAAGATAAACATACCGAACAACCACAGTAGTTCACGTGGCTTTTGATAAGAACCGTAGATCATACCGCGGAACATGTGAAGATAGACCACGATAAAGAATGCGGATGCGCCGGTAGAGTGTAGGTATCGTAATAACCAACCGTATTCAACATCACGCATGATGTATTCTACGGATGCAAATGCACCTTCAGCAGAAGGTACAAAGTTCATAGTTAGCCAGATACCCGTTACAATCTGGTTTACCAGTACTAGAATGGCGAGTGAACCAAACAAGTACCAGAAGTTAAAGTTTTTTGGCGCTGGGTATTGAGCAATGTGCATATTCCAGACGCGAGTCATCGGAATACGAGCATCGATCCAATCAACAACTTTGCCCACAACGCCCGTATTTGCTGCTTTATCTACATTAACAGACATTATGCAACCCCTTCTTCTTCACCTACCAAAATGGTAGTGTCGTCAATAAAGGTATACGGAGGGATCTCTAAGTTTAGTGGTGCAGGTACGTTTTGGAATACGCGCCCCGCCATATCAAACTTCGAACCGTGACAAGGACAGAAGAAACCACTATCAGTGCCTTCTACTTTTTCACCAAAGCTTCCGTTAAGGAAAGATGGTGAACATCCTAAGTGAGTACAAATCCCAACCGCGACGAAAAGCTCAGGTCGCTTAGAACGGAAACCGTTCTGCGCAGATGCCAACTGCTGTGGCTCTTCAGAGTTAGGATCACGAAGTTGGTCTTCGTGTTGCTTCATTTGTTCTAGCATTTTTGGTGTACGATTAACAATCCAAACTGGTTTGCCTCGCCACTCAACACGAATAAGTTGTCCAGACTCAAGTTTGCTGATATCTACTTCTACAGGCGCACCTGCAGATTTAGCTCGCTCACTTGGATTCCAGGACGCAATAAAAGGAACAGCAGCTCCAACCGCACCAACGCCACCTACAACAGAGGTAGCGATAGTTAAAAAGCGACGTCGGCTGTTGTCTACAGGCGCATTGCTCATCCACTTATCTCCACTTGATTCCCAACACTTGCTATATTGAGAACATCAGTTACAGCAGGTTAATTTAAGAAATTACAAAATAGACGCGATCATAAATAAATACCTTGATTAAAACAAGGTTATTCCAGATCCATGCCCGAATAAACCCGCAGAAAATCATCTATGATTACTTCGAGCATGAAACCGAGTATTTATGATATCGCATCTGACACAACAATATACTGACTAAGATCAACCCCCCGACTAAGGATACGCACCAAATCGCGTGACTGGATCTCAGGCCTTTCTACTTGCTTCGCCAATTGTAGCAAAAAAAACCGCCAAGTTACCGCTCGAATTGCACTAATTATTATATTTATTGAACTTTTTTAACTCGACGCGATATTTTTGAACAAATTAAGTAGGACAAAACGAATTAGATACCTCGTAAATACGAGAGATTGATGTGCACATAGGAGATGCTAAAAACAAAAAACCCAGCATAAGCTGGGTTTTTGAATTCTTGAAACGTAATAAATTAACGCTTAGAGAACTGTGTCTTCTTACGTGCTTTCTTAAGACCAACTTTCTTACGCTCAACTTTACGAGCATCGCGAGTAACAAAGCCAGCTTTACGTAGAGCTGGACGTAGAGACTCGTCAAACTCCATTAGTGCACGTGTGATACCGTGACGGATAGCACCCGCTTGACCAGTTGTACCACCACCTGCAACAGTGATGTATAGGTCAAACTTTTCTGTCATTTCAACTAGCTCTAAAGGCTGACGAACAACCATGCGAGAAGTTTCACGACCGAAGAACTCTTCTAAAGAGCGCTTATTGATTACGATGTTGCCAGTGCCTGGGCGTAGGAATACGCGAGCACTTGAACTTTTACGACGACCTGTACCGTAGTATTGATTTGCCATGATAGTGCTCCTTAAATGTCTAGAACCTGAGGCTGCTGCGCAGCGTGGTTGTGCTCGTTACCAGCGTAAACTTTAAGTTTACGGAACATTTCACGACCTAGAGGACCGCGAGGTAACATGCCTTTAACCGCTTTCTCGATGATCATTTCAGGCTTTTTAGCTTGAAGTTTCTCAAAGTTGATAGACTTAAGGCCACCTGGGTAACCAGAGTGAGCATAGTACATTTTGTCCTGAGTTTTGTTACCAGTTACAGTAACTTTCTCAGCGTTGATTACGATGATGTAGTCACCAGTGTCAACGTGTGGAGTATACTCAGCTTTGTGCTTACCGCGAAGGCGACGAGCGATTTCAGTAGCGATGCGACCTAAAGTTTTACCTTCAGCGTCAACTACGTACCAGTCACGTTTTACAGTTTCTGGTTTAGCAACAAACGTTTTCATTATAAAAATCCAAAGTTTTCAATTTTAAAACCACAGGCAGTCCTTGGACTACCGCTCTACTTGTATTTGCTTTAACCCCTTCGAGTTTAAGACTTTTATGCCGCTCAAGTCAGTGGCTAAGCCGACGAGGGCAATAGAACGCAACGTGGCAGGCCGCGGATTATAGCAAGCCTTCTGGGTGAAAACCAGCGCTTGGTGCTTTTTTCTACAAGAAAATCTGAAGAATTTCGAAAAAAATAGAAAAGGCAAAAAATCCAACGAAATGACGACGTGTGCGTGACAAGGACTCGTTCAAATAAGATGTTTACAAACGCCCACACCGAACAAGTCCTCTTAACAAAAAAGTAATTGCCGTTAGGCTAAATGCTCTTTTGCTAAATATTCATGGGATTGCATTTCTTGCAAGCGGCTAATGCAGCGTTTGAACTCAAAATTCAATGTACCTTCGGTATAAAGTTCAGTAATCGGCGCTGCAGCCGAGATGATAAGCGTTACATTACGCTCATAAAACTCATCGACAAGCGCAATAAAACGCCTTGCCGCATCATCGTTTTGCTGACCCATTTGCTTCACATTAGATAGAATCACTGTGTTATATAAGCGACTGATCTCCATGTAATCTACTTGCGAGCGAGCGGTTTCACATAGCGCTGGGAAATCAAACATAACAATACAATCAGACACTATTCGGGTTTGGATCATCCGACCTTCAATCTCAATCGCCTGTTCGGCTTTACCCGGCTCCGGAGAGAGTTTGTTAAAGTAGTCGAATAAGTTTTCATCCGCTTGTTTATCAAGTGGGCTGTGAAAAATTTCCGCTTGTTCCAACGTGCGTAAGCGATAGTCAATACCCGAGTCCACATTAACGACCTCAGTATTGGCTTTTACCAATTCAATGGCGGGTAAGAATCGCGCGCGCTGCAAGCCATTTTTATACAAATCGTCTGGCACAATATTCGATGTGGCCACTAACACGATACCGCGCGCAAACAGCGCCTGCATTAATCCACCCAGTAACATGGCATCAGTGATATCTTGAACGAAAAATTCATCGAAGCAGATAATGTCAGTTTCAGATTTGAACGTATCAGCGATGCTTTCCAGAGGATTTTTCACTTCATTAAGCTTTTTCAGCTCTGTGTGAACACGATGCATAAAGCGGTGAAAATGCACCCGCATTTTGCGCTCCGTCGGCAACGCATCGTAAAAGGTATCAACCAGATAAGTTTTACCGCGCCCTACTCCTCCCCAAAAGTACAACCCTTTCACTTTTGGCGGCTCAGCTTTACTAAACAAGCGCGAGAGAAAGTTTTGTTTGACTGGGGGCTGATTGATAAGGTCGTCATACAATCGCTGTAAATGCTTTACGGCATTTTCTTGCGCGCTGTCATATTGAAAATCATCACGTTGTAGATCTTGCTGATATTTTTCCCAAGGCGTCATCGACTTAAATATTTTTTTACGATTTGTTTGTAGGTTATATTAACACGACTGTATTCACAGCGTATATTTAACTCTAACAGAGTTTTAATTTTATTTGCCGTTGAGGCACACAGGGAGAAACCTATGACTACCGTTACTTGGCTTGGATTACTGATCATTGTTGCCATTGCTGCATTCTTTTTAGGTGGCTTTGTAACGAAAAAGCAGTTCAAACACGATGAACTGGAAGTGCAAGCACAACAAGCTAAGCACGACCTTGAGCAATATCGTCAAGACGTATCAGATCACCTAGCTAGCACCAAAAAACTAGTAAATAAAATGCAGGATAGCTATCAACAGCTGCTTACCCATGTGGAAGAAACCAACCAACTACTGACACAGGATCGCCCATCTCATCCTGCGGATCCTTTTTTCTCGAAAGAAACCACAGAACAACTACAAGCTTCTCTTCAAGCACGCCCAGAGAGAAGACGTAAACAAGACCCAAGTTTTGAGGCACCACCTAGTGACTATGCAGAAGGTGAAACGGGGTTATTTTCTGGTCAAAAAAAAGAAAGTGAGCAAATTAAAGCCTCTTGATGAAACTTTTTGTTGACCCCATAGTCTTTAAAAGAAGTTATTGATTACTAATAAGAGGCTAGTTATCAGCCTCTTATGACTTATATTAACGCTAATAGCGGAGTACTTCACGACTATGAAATTTAAACTATCTTTGTTATCGGCCGCTTTACTTTCTTCTAGCTTATTGCTGTTACCGCAGCAAAGCATGGCCAAACTTCCTGTTGCCGTAGACGGCCAACAACTACCAACGCTAGCACCTATGCTAGAAAAGGTCGCCCCGGGCGTTGTTAGTATCCAAGTAAAAGGTGCTAAAGAAGTGCGTCGCCGTGTCGACCCTTTCGACTTTTTCTTTGGACAACCCCAGCCTCGTAGTCAAAAGCGCCCTTTTAGCGGCCTCGGCTCAGGTGTCATCATTGATGCAGATAAAGGCTATGTCGTTACAAACAATCACGTTATTGATGATGCAGACGAAATGCTTGTCACCTTAAAGGATGGCAGAGAGTTTGAAGCTAAATTAATCGGTAGCGACGCCGAATCCGATATCGCATTGCTACAAATCGACGGCGAAGACCTAACAGAAATAAAACTCGCTAATTCAGACAAGTTGAGAGTGGGTGATTTCTCCGTTGCTATTGGTAACCCATTTGGATTAAGTCATACCGTCACCTCAGGAATAATCAGTGCACTAGGCCGTAGCGGCTTAAATATCGAAGGCTATGAAGACTTTATCCAAACAGATGCGGCAATCAACCAAGGTAACTCAGGTGGTGCGCTAGTTAACTTAAACGGCGAACTCATTGGTATTAACACTGCTATTTTAGGCGCGTCTGGCGGTAATGTCGGGATCGGCTTTGCTATTCCATCAAACATGATGAAAAACCTAGTGGATCAAATTGTTGAGTACGGAGAAGTTCGTCGCGGTTCATTGGGTATTTTGGGTCGTACTTTAGATGCTGGTCTTGCTAAAGCACAAGGCTTTGATGTCAAGCGCGGTGCTTATGTCATGCGCGTGGTGGAAGATTCAGCAGCGGACAAAGCGGGTCTGAAAGCCAATGATGTCATTGTCAGTCTCAACGGCGACGACATTGAAAGCTTTAATGAACTCCACGGTAAAGTGGCTACCATGGGTGAAGGTCGTGAGGTACGACTTGGTGTCTACCGTGATGGCAAAACCAAGTTTATCGACGTAGAGCTTGGTGGTAAGCAAGAAGAACAGGCGAATGCAGAGGATGTACATCCAAACCTACGAGGCGCGGTACTAGAGAGTGGCGAGCGCAATGGCAATGAAGGTGTCGTCATTACCTCAGTAGAGCCTCGCTCACCAGCTGCACGTGTTGGCCTTGAAGAAGGCGATGTGATCATGCAAGTGAATCGCCAACGTGTCACTAGCGTTAAAGAGATGTCTAAACTAATTAATGGTATTAAAGGCAATATCGTACTAGGGATTAAACGCGATCGCGAGACGGTTTTCTACCTCATTCAGTAACGAAATCGACAAATATTAAAAATGAAACACAGCGAAACTTGTCGCTGTGTTTTTTTTTGTGTCATTATTAGCAGTATTAGATAACGATAAATATAAGCTCTTGTGTTCAAATTAATTAAATTCATTTTTCCACCGCTGCTTGCCGGACTTGGGATCGCTTTTATCATCATTTGGTTTAATCCTGAGCTGAGGGATAACTTGCCAAAACTTGAGGCCCCACATATTCAGGCCCATCATATGAGTTTTGCTGATGCTGTAGAAAAAACGGCTCCAGCGGTCGTAACGATTTTTTCCGAGGGCTTTAGCAATCAGCCAAGATACCAGCGCCAAAATACGGTTAGAGAGCTTGGCTCTGGTGTTATTATGAGCCGAGATGGTTACATACTGACAAACTATCATGTGGTGAACAATGCCGACCAAATCATTGTACTTCTTCCTGATGGCCGCCAATATAGCGATACGCAACTGATAGGCTATGACACCATCACCGATTTAGCTTTATTAAAAATTCCAGCCGAGAATTTGCCTGTCATTCCTATCGATCACGACTACTCACCACGTGTTGGGGATGTGGTGCTCGCAATTGGTAATCCGTTGAACATTGGACAAACCATTACGCAAGGCATTATCAGTGCAACAGGCAAACAGACACTCACGGAAAGCCAATTCAATAATTTGCTGCAAATGGATGCCGCGATTAATGTTGGTAACTCAGGTGGTGCCGTTGTCAATTCTAATGGCGCACTAGTTGGCATTACCTCTGCACAATTTCGCACACGTTTGAATATTGATATCCAAGGTATCTCTTTTGCGATCCCTTATGATCTTGCACTGGACGTGATGCATAAACTTATTATGGATGGCAGAGTGATCCGGGGCTATCTCGGCTTTAGAGGCACGCCAGTTGATAATACAGGTAAAAGTGTAACGGATCTCTACACACCAATTGTCGGCCTTGCTGTGAGCGAATTAGACCCGCTAGGTCCCGCATGGCAAGCTGGCATGAAAGAGCATGATATTGTGGTTAAAGTAGGTGGAGAACCTGTGACTAATCCGCAAAGGACACTGAAGACGATAGGCAATACCGCGCCCGGTACTAAACTCGAGTTTGAAGTACTCAGGGGTGGTCAGCGCCTCACTATTACGGTGGAAGTCGCTGAACTCGAAACAGGGTTATATTAGGCAAAAAGGTTAAGCAAAAAGCGTCCCGGAAGACGCTTTTCGTTTTTTACCAATTTGCTTAATTATGCTCAGGTTTTACGGCGTTTTATATTTGCACCTAAACGGCTTAGCTTATCTTCTATCTTCTGATAACCCCTATCAACGTGATAGATGCGATCTACGATGGTTTCGCCTGTTGCAACAATACCCGTTAGGATAAGACTCGCTGAAGCGCGTAAATCGGTTGCCATTACCTGTGCACCAGATAACGACTCTGTCTCACCACAGATTGCAGTGTTGCCTTCTAAACGAATATTCGCGCCCATACGCTGTAACTCTGGCACATGCATAAAGCGGTTTTCAAAGATAGTTTCTGTGATTGTCGCGCTACCTTCAGCCACCACATTTAATGCAGTAAACTGAGCTTGCATGTCTGTTGGAAAGCCAGGATGTGGCATGGTTTTAATATTAACGGCTTTCAAAGCGCGTTGACGCATATCCACATAAATACTGTCTTCACTTACCTCAACGATAGCATTGGCGGCACGTAGCTTTTCAAGCACAGGTTCAAGACTATGATAATCCGTGTTTTTACATAGTACTTCGCCTTTTGCCATTGCCGCAGCAACCAAAAAGGTCCCTGTTTCGATGCGATCAGGAAGGATTTTATGCTCACAACCATTAAGACGCTCAACGCCTTCTATCTCAATTCGGCTAGAGCCTGCACCATTGATCTTGGCACCCATGGCAACTAAGCATTCAGCTAAGTTAATAATCTCTGGCTCTCGCGCAGCATTATCTATCACAGTTTTACCATCGGCGAGGGTTGCAGCCATCAATAAGTTTTCAGTAGCACCAACGCTGACGGTTTCCATAAAGATCTCAGCGCCACGAAGACGACCCTCGGTTACCGCATGGATATAACCATTCTCAACTTTGATCTTAGCGCCCATTTTCTCAAGGCCTGAAATATGCAGATCGACTGGACGAGCACCAATAGCACAACCTCCCGGTAGGGAAACTTGCGCCTGACCAAATCTGGCAACTAATGGGCCTAACGCGAGTACCGACGCACGCATCTGCTTAACGAGTTCATAAGGTGCAAGCACGCTATTTACCGTTGCTCCGTTGATTTCTAAGATATCGCCGTCCCACTCAACTTCAGCGCCCAGTGTTTTTAATAAGGCTTCAGTGGTACCTATATCGCGTAAGTGCGGTACATTAGAAAAACGGCTTTTACCATCGCCAAGCAGAGCGGCGAATAAAATAGGTAGGGCTGCGTTTTTAGCCCCTGAAATAGTGACTTCACCGGCTAAAGTGGTGCCACCTTGGATAACAAACTGATCCATTGCGGCACTCCGTTATTGTGGAAGAATAAATTTGCGCTCTTTTTGCCATTCATCAGGTGTGAATGCACGAATACTAACAGCATGCATAGTGCCGTCTTTAATAGTATCCATCAGTGGGCCGTAGATCAGCTGTTCTCTTTTCAGCCTTCTTAATCCGTCAAAACACGTTCCAACAGCAATGACTTCGTAGTGACTACCATTAGCTTTGACGATGATCTCGTCAAGCGATAGTGTATCTCTCAATAAAGTTTCGACTTGATTTGTTTCCATTAGACTCACTCAAATAGGGTTGTCACCTGTCCCAACTCCATTAAATTTTGCAGTTGCTCAGGCGTATTTTTCAGCTCGAGACGAATGTCGCGCTGTTTCAATTGACCTAAAGAGTGAATTAACCAAGCTAAGCCCGCGGTGTCAACCCTTGTCACCTCAGAAAGGTTAAAATAGACGGTTGATTGTGCATTTTTCAACACTTGAACGATGGTCGACTGTTTCAGTGCGCTTGGTAAACTCGCTCTCGTAAGCTCACCAGTTAACACGATTTCACCTTTACTTTCGGTGAATGAAATATTAGGCGTCACCATCATCCCCTCTAAATTGCACCGGAAGCTTGCTCTTCTTATCTAACAGTTGGATCACATGCTCAATACCTTGCTGACGCAAAATACCATGTAGCTCCGATTGTTTGGCATCTAGTAAACTAATGCCTTCCGCCATCATGTCAAAAGCACGCCAGTCACCGTCTTGCCCGCGTCTAACTTTAAAATCAATTTTGATATCAGGCTTACCTGGTTCTACAATTTTGGTCTTAACAACCACCACAGCCTCATTCTCAAATGGGCGATGCTCACCAAATTCTACCTTTTGGTCTTTATATTGAGTAAATACACCAGCATAAGTCGCTACCAAGTAATTTTTGAATACCTCAATAAACTCTCTAATATGCTCGACAGCAGCGGCTTTCTCCTCTTTACTTTCAATGTTGCGAACCTTTTGAATATAAGAACCTAATACACGATACGCAGCATATTTGTAATCAATGTAAGGCAAGAGCTCTTCTTCTACGATAACGCGTAAGTGTTCTTTGTCTTTTTCAATGATATTTTGCTCTTTCGTAACACGCTGAAAAGTTTGCGCCGCAACTTGCTCTACCATTTTATAAGGATCGCTTGAATCCACTTCTTTCGCCTGAACCAATGCGGTAGCCATCAATGCTACAAACAAAGTCAGACATTTTGCATAGATGTTTTTTAACATATTTACTCGCTCCCTTGATTAAATAGGAACTGACCAATTAGCTCTTCTAATACCAGTGCCGATTTTGTATCTGTGATCATGTCACCGTCTTTTAGCGCTTTTGTTTCCACACCAAAAAGAGACTCAAGATCAACGCTATCTTCACTCGTTACTTCCTGACCAAGACATTTTTGCTTCGCAGATTCAGCAGCAATAACCGGAGAAATACCTAAATACTGCTCACCTAAAATGCCCGACGTCAAAATCGAAACCGACGACGTATCGGAAAACTGACACTCGTAGTTTTTATCTAAACTCATTGAAACTACTGGCACGAACTCTTGTGGATGGATGTGAATTCCATCAACACGGCCAATCACAACCCCACCCACCTTAATTGGGGCACGAGTTTTCAACGAACCTATATTTTCGAACTTAGCATGCAAAGTGTAAGTTTCACCGTTGCCGCTTAAGCCTGAGTTAGCCACCTTTAGCGCCAACATAACAAATGCAGCAATGCCCAATGCCACGAACAAGCCAACTAAAATTTCTATTTTCCGTGTATTCATTTTTAAAACCTTTTAACTTGAGAACATAACCGCTGTTAATACAAAGTCAAAGCCAAGTACAGCCAGTGAAGAATGTACTACCGTCTCTGTCGTCGCTTTACTTATTCCTTCTGAAGTAGGAATACAGTCATAGCCTTTGTATAGCGCGATCCAAGTTACTAATAGTGCAAATACGAAACTCTTAATAAGACCATTTAAGATGTCTTGTTGAAACGACACTTGCGATTGCATAATTGACCAGAAGCTACCTGAATCTACGCCTAACCAATCAACACCCACCAAGTGTGCGCCTAAAATAGCGATCGCAGAGAATATCAGTGCGAGTAACGGCATACTAATAAAACCGGCCCAAAAACGGGGGGCAACCACGCGCTTAAGCGGGTCTATCGCCATCATTTCTAAACTAGATAATTGCTCCGTTGCCTTCATCAAACCGATTTCTGCAGTTAACGCACTGCCTGCACGTCCTGCAAATAAGAGTGCGGTTACCACAGGGCCCAGCTCTCTAAGTAAACTCAAAGCAACCAAAGGTCCAAGGCTATCTTCAGCGCCATACCCAACTAACACGGTATAGCCTTGTAATGCCAATACCATGCCGATAAATAAACCAGACACCATGATAATCAACAATGATTGATGACCAACCATGTAAAGTTGCTTTATCAACAGCGGCGTGCCTTTTCGGAAATTAGGTAAGCTACATAGCGCCCCAAAAAGCATTGTTGTGGCACGGCCAAGTGCGGCAAAACGGCTGAGGGTTTTGTGGCCTAGTTTTTGTAAAAAGTCGACCATACTCACTCTCCTTGCAACAGCGCTTGCTGATAATCTGGCGCTTTAAAGTGGAATGGCACAGGACCATCCGCAAGGCCTTGTAAGAACTGCTGCACTAATGGCGATTCGTGTTCAAGCATCTGTTCAGGGGTTCCCGTACCAATCACACCTTGTTCAGCAATAATAACGACGTGGTCAGCAATGCTCAGTACTTCGGTGACATCATGGGTAACTATCAACGACGATAATCCCAACACTTCATTAAGCGACTTAATCAAGCGAACTAGAACACCCATGGAGATCGGATCCTGACCTGCAAACGGTTCATCGTACATGATTAATTCAGGATCAAGCGCAATAGAACGCGCTAAAGCCGCACGTCTTGCCATACCACCAGAAAGCTCTGCCGGCATTAAATCTTTTGCACCACGAAGGCCAACCGCTTGGAGTTTCATCAACACCACTAAACGGATT
This sequence comes from Pseudoalteromonas sp. Of11M-6, assembly GCF_022347905.1. Lineage (NCBI taxonomy): Bacteria > Pseudomonadati > Pseudomonadota > Gammaproteobacteria > Alteromonadales > Pseudoalteromonadaceae > Pseudoalteromonas > Pseudoalteromonas sp. Of11M-6. Next base: position 214,960 of record NZ_JAKRFW010000001.1, read on the forward strand.
AACTCTTCAGATAATTCAGTATGCTCGCGCAGAGGAAACGCCACATTATCGAACACGCTCATATCAGTAAACAAAGCGCCACTTTGAAATAACATGCTCATGCGCGTTCGAGCTTGGTATAAAGCTGCTCGAGACATGTTAGGGATACTGTTTCCAGCAAAAAGAATATCACCGCTATCAGGCTTAAGCTGACCACCAATCAGTCGCAACATGGTGGTTTTACCAATGCCGCTCGGCCCCATTATTGCGGTAATTTTGCCTTTTGGTACGGAAAAGCTCATGTTTTTGTAGATGATCCTTTCACCCCGAGAGAAGGTTACATCCTTGATTTCTACAATTGACTGCGACAAGTCGCTCTCCAGATCCAGACTATATTCATCCAAGTATGATACTTTTTTTTCAAACAAGATGGAAAATCGTTTTGGTAAAATTTTGTAAGTAGTGAAATGTAACGGTTTGCTTATACTTTCCAGAGCGCTTTTGGTAGTATCTATCGAAATTTTAATCCTATTGGCTAGAGGTTCATGGTTTTATCGTTTGTTATTCTCATTCTTGGCTTTATTGCACTGGTTTGGAGTGCTGACCGCTTTGTTTTTGGTGCGGCCGCTCTTGCACGAAACTTTGGTGTACCAACATTAATTGTTGGTTTAACTATCGTGGCCATGGGTTCTTCAGCACCAGAAATGATGGTTGCTGCGCAAGCCTCTCTTGCAGATAAAACAGACACCGCCGTGGGCAATGCCATAGGTTCTAACATCGCCAATATCTTACTCGTTTTGGGTCTCACCGCGTTATTAAGGCCACTCTCCGTTGGCTCTGGTATTTTGCGCCGCGAAATGCCGCTGTTAGTCGTCGTTTCATTGGCAGCTTGGTATATCGTTAGTGATAACCACTTTAGTTTCGTAGAAGGTGTTTTGTTATTAGTCGGTTTCGCCGCTTTTCTTCTTGCACTTATCATTATCACCAAGCGTGGTGGTGGAGATAATGATGACCCATTTGTCAGTGAAGCCTGTGAAGAAGTGCCAAATAATATTCCAACTCAAAAAGCTGTTTTCTGGTTAATCGTGGGTATGATTTTACTGCCTATTAGCGCGGACTATCTCGTTGGCGCTGCGGTTGATATCGCCAAATATTTTGGCATGAGTGACCTGCTAATAGGATTAACCATTATCGCCGTTGGTACTAGTTTACCCGAGCTTGCTGCTTGTGTTGCTGGTGTACTAAAGAAGGAGGACGATCTAGCGCTTGGCAATATTATTGGTTCGAACATCTTTAATATATTGGCCGTGCTATCCATTGCTGGGATCATTAACCCATCCGTCCTCGACGCCAATATTGCGTCACGTGATATATTTATTATGCTTGGCGCGACACTGCTGCTTATCCTAATGAGCCTCAGCTTAACAGGTCAGCGCCGCATCAACCGCTTGGAAGGTGGCATACTTGTCGCAAGCTTCGTCGGTTATATTTACTACATCATTTAAGGAAGCCTTGTGACAACGAACCCATTTATTGATTCTGCAAATCAAGTTTTTGCTACCGAACTTGCAGCAATAGAAGAAGTGCAACAGTTTGTTGATCAGCAATTTGTAAAAGCCTGTGAAATTATGTTTGGCTGTCAAGGTCGCATCATCGTGATTGGCATGGGTAAGTCCGGCCACATCGGTAACAAAATCGCAGCGACACTCGCAAGTACTGGCAGCCCCGCATTTTTTGTTCATCCAGGTGAAGCAAGTCACGGCGACTTAGGTATGATCACCAAAGATGATGTGGTACTGATGATCTCCAACTCAGGGGAAACCCAAGAGGTGATCTCAATCCTACCTGTAATTAAGCGCTTAGGGGCCCCCGTTATTTCCATGACAGGCAACCCAAGCTCTACGATAGCTCGTAATGCGACGGTTCACCTTTGTGTTAAAGTATCAAAAGAAGCCTGCCCATTAGGACTTGCACCCACGGCAAGCACCACAGCTACGCTAGTGATGGGTGATGCGCTCGCGGTTGCGCTACTTGAAGCCAGAGGCTTTACGGCTGATGATTTTGCACTTTCCCACCCTGGTGGTAGTTTGGGAAGACGTCTACTGCTAACCGTTGCTGATGTCATGCATCAAGGGAATGCTATCCCTATGGTCAATAGTCATTGCACAGTTAAAGAAGCTTTATTTGAAATGTCCGCTAAAAGTTTAGGTATGACGGCAATCGTAGATGAAAGCTCGCAATTGCAAGGTATTTTTACCGATGGTGACTTGCGCCGTATTATCGAACAAAAGGTCGATATTCACACCACCCCAATCACGCAAGTGATGACGGCTAAAAGTACGACGGCACGCGCCGATATGCTCGCAGCTGAGGTACTCAATATTATGGAAACCAAACGGATTAACGGCTTGATTGTGGTGAACGAAAACAACATTCCAGTTGGCGCCTTGAATACGCAAGATTTACTTAGAGCGGGGGTGCTGTAATGCAATTTGAAGATTTATATCAGACGATTTCAACTGAAGCTTGGGAAAAAGCAAAACAAATCAAATTATTAATTTGCGATATTGATGGCGTATTCTCAGATGGCCGTATATACCTTGGTAACAATGGTGAAGAACTGAAAGCATTTAATACCAAAGACGGGTTTGGTATTAAGGCCTTGATTGATAGTGGTATCGAAGTCGCCGTTATCACAGGTAGACATTCACAAATAGTTCAGCAACGCATGACTAGTTTAAATGTAACTTATATTTACCAAGGTCAAGAAAACAAGTTAGTGGCATATGATGAACTGAAGACTAAGCTCAACCTTAATGATGACGAAATTGCATATATTGGTGATGATGGCCCAGATCTACCCATAATGGAACGAGTTGGTTTTGCCGTTGCCGTCAATGATGCACATCCTCTTGTTAAACATATCGCCCATTACACGACCTTGATGCCAGGTGGCTTTGGTGCCGTGAGAGAACTAACTGATCTTCTAATGCTCAGCCAAAATCACTTATTGACTTCCAAAGGATCAAGTACATGACCGTATTACGTGTCATCTTACTCATTGTTTTCGCTTCTTTAATGGTATGGATGTGGTCGCCCATGTTTAATCCATCAGAGGCGGATCCTGCAAAAGAAGATGAACCGTTAGCTAAACCCGATTATGTTGCAACCACGCTTCAGCAAACGACCTATAGTGAAAATGGCTTATTAAACTATCAGGTAACTGCTGATAAGATGGAGTTGTATCAAGATCTTGGCTTTAGTCACTTTGAAAAGCCCATTTTCACCTTATATAACGGTGAACAGAATTGGCAAATAAGCGCATTAGAAGCAACCCTATACGAAAACAACACCTTGATATTAGAGGGCAATGTGTTGGCAAAGAATTTAACGCCTAACGCCATGATCACGGATATCAATGCCGATAATGTAAGAGTTGAAATTAAGCAAAAATTGATGAAGTCGGAACACCCTGTCGTTATCAACGGTCCTAGTCTTAGGATCACAGGTAAAGGGCTGCATGCGGATCTACAAAAGCAAGTGATCGAACTCATCAACCACACAAAGACAATTTATTATGACCAGTAAAATCATTAACAAACTAGTTTTCATCGGCTTGCTTGCAAGTTCTACTCTAGCAATTGCTGCAGAACAAAATGAAGTCATTATTGATGCTGGCCGTCAGCAAGCGCAACTGCAAAGCAACATCGGTATTTTTGAACAGAATGTTGTTATTATTCATGGCAACAGAAAGATAAATGCCGATCGCCTAGAGGTCCACCGTCGCGCGGAACTTGGCATTAACAAGCAACTGCTTGTGGCAACTGGCAGCCCTGCCACTTTTAGCGAACGTCAACCCGATGGCAACTTGCTAGAAGCCAAAGCAAATGAAATCCGTTACGACGTAGCGAAGGGAACCCTAGTGATTTCTGGTGATGCTGAAATCAATCAAACTGGGCAAAAAATCAATGCTCAAGTCATCACCTATGACATTGAAAAGCAATTGATCAGCGCTGAGCGCTCAGACCAAGAAGACTCTCGAGTAAGAACCATCCTTGTTCCTGTTGATGACAAAAAAGACGCTAAAGAGAAAAAAGCGCAGGAAGAAGGTAACAATTAATGAGCGAGCTCAAAGCAACTGGTCTAGCAAAGAGTTATAAGGGTCGTCAGGTCGTCAAAAATGTTGGTTTAAGTGTTCAGGCTGGCAGTATTGTAGGCTTATTAGGACCAAATGGTGCAGGTAAAACCACTACGTTCTACATGATTGTAGGGTTAGTACCAAGCGACAAAGGCTATATTCAGATTGATGACGAAGATATCACTTTGTTACCGATGCACAGCCGTGCACGACTTGGTATTGGCTATCTACCGCAAGAGTCTTCAATCTTTAGAAAACTCACGGTCTATCAAAATTTGATGGCGATTTTAGAAACTCGAAAAGACTTATCTAAAGTTGAAAGAGAAGCTGAACTAAACGAGTTACTGGATGAGTTTAATATTCAACACATTCGCGACTCACAGGGCATGGCATTGTCGGGAGGCGAAAGAAGACGAGTCGAAATTGCTCGCGCTTTAGCCGCAAACCCTAAGTTTATCCTGTTAGATGAACCTTTTGCTGGTGTTGATCCTATTTCGGTGTTAGATATAAAGACAATCATAGAGCACCTAAAAAACCGTGGTATCGGTGTGCTTATCACCGATCATAACGTTAGAGAAACACTGGACGTATGTGAAAAGGCCTACATCGTTTCACATGGTGAGTTAATCGCTGCAGGCACGCCAGAACATGTTTTGGCAGATCAAACCGTAAGAGATGTCTACCTAGGCGAACAATTCAAGCTATAGTTAAGACGTAGTATTAATAACTGTTAAAAAGGATTGTTAGAGATACATGAGGCAATCATTACAGCTGCGCATGGGGCAGCAACTTACAATGACTCCGCAACTGCAACAAGCCATTCGCTTGCTGCAGCTTAGTACATTGGATCTGCAACAAGAAATACAAGAAGCATTAGACAGCAATCCATTGTTGGAAGTGGAAGAAGGTGATAATACTGACGGCGAAAACGCTGACCAACACAGCCAAGAAAAGAGCCGTGCTGACGACAATCAAGATTCAGCCGATGAAACGCAGGTTAGTGACTATGAGATAGACTCAGATACCGCCATGAGCAAAGACACTGTGAGCGATGACCTTGCCATGGATGTCACTTGGGACGAGTATATGAGTGCAGCGCCTGCTGCAAGCTCAGGTCCACTTCCCGATGACGATAATGTTTATCAAGGGGAAACCTCTGAATCTCTCCACGATTATCTCATGTGGCAACTCGAACTGACACCATTTAGTCCAACAGATAGAGCTATTGCGATTGCGATTATTGAAGCGGTCGACCTGTCAGGCATTCTAACACTGTCTTGCGAAGACATTTTAGAAAGCATTAATGACGAGAATAGCGAAGAGCCTATTGAGCTAGATGAAGTCGAAGCCGTACTCAAACGCATTCAGCTTTTTGACCCTGTCGGTATCGCAGCGCGTAGTTTACAAGAATGCTTATGCATTCAGCTAAACCAATTCGCCCCAGATACCCCATGGATTGCCGAAACAAAAATGATCCTGACAGAGCATATCGACTTGCTTGCCAGCCGTGACTATCGAACTTTGGCTAAGAAAACGCGCCTTAAAGAAGCCGATCTCAAAGAGGTCATGACGTTAATACATAGCCTTAACCCAAAGCCTGCGGCAAGCATTATTCATGAAGAGCCTGAATATGTGATCCCTGACGTATCGGTGAAAAAAGTAAAAGGTCGTTGGGTCGTAGAGCTAAATCCTGATGCTATGCCTAAAATAAGAGTAAATGACCATTACGCTGCGATGTCTAGAACGGCGAAATCCAGTACGGATAGTCAGTTTATTCGCTCACATTTACAAGAAGCAAAGTGGTTTATTAAAAGCTTAGAAAGCCGAAATGATACTTTATTAAAAGTTACCAATTGCATTGTGCAACAACAACAGGCATTCTTTGAACATGGCCCCGAAGCAATGCGCCCTATGGTGCTAAATGATGTTGCTGAAATGGTTGAGATGCATGAGTCCACAATTTCCCGTGTGACAACACAAAAATACATGCATACACCTCGGGGAATATTTGAGCTGAAGTATTTCTTCTCTAGCCATGTAAGTACGGAAAATGGAGGTGAGTGCTCTTCTACAGCAATTAGAGCACTTATCAAAAAGCTGATAGCTGCAGAGAATACCGCGAAGCCATTGAGTGACAGCAAAATTGCAGATATCTTAGCTGAGCAAGGAATTAAGGTAGCGAGACGTACGATTGCAAAATATCGTGAATCCCTAGCCATTCCACCGTCAAATCAGCGTAAAAGCTTGATATAAGACGTAAAACCCAAGAAGGAAAAATGCTTATGCAACTAAATCTAACTGGTCGCCATGTAGAAATTACTGACTCATTAAGAGACTATGTCACCAACAAGTTTGCGAAGCTAGAAAGGCACTTTGATCATATCAATAATGTGCATGTGATCCTTGATGTCGAGAAACTAGTACAAAAAGCAGAAGCAACATTACACGTAAACGGCGGCGAGCTATTTGCATCAACAGAGCATCAAGATATGTATGCCGCAATTGATGGCCTTATCGACAAGCTAGATCGTCAAGTTATTAAACACAAAGAGAAGCTCACTCGACACTAAGATGAAATTAAGTGAATTAGTGAACAAGGACTGCAGTAAAGCTGCGGTCCTTTTTAATAGCAAAAAACGTATTTTAGAATACATCAGCGAACTGGCTCATAGCCAAATTCCAAATACCAGTCAGCATGCTATCTTGGACGCCTTAATGGCGCGAGAGAAATTGGGCAGCACAGGGATCGGTAAAGGCATTGCCATTCCCCATGGTCGACTTGAAGGTTTGGATAAAATCCTTGCAATGGTGCTTGTCAGCGAGCAAGGGATCCAGTTTGAAGCCATAGATAAGCAGCCTGTCGATATTTTTGTCGCGTTCATCGTACCTGAAGGTGATAATCAACAACACCTGAAGACCTTAGCGGCGATTGCTGATACACTCAAAGACAAGTCTTTTTGCAAAATGCTTAGGCAAGCAAAAAGTGATGATGAGTTATATGCAGTGATCCAAGGTGAACTTGATGAGTGATGACGAAAAAGGACTCGAGCTTATCATTATCAGTGGCCGCTCAGGCTCTGGTAAATCTGTAGCGCTTCGAGTATTGGAAGACTTAGGCTACTATTGTGTGGATAACATTCCGGTCAATTTGCTGCCGTCTTTAGTCCGCAGTGTTTCGGACAATTATAATAAAATTGCAGTCAGTATTGATGTTAGAAACTTACCTAAAGAACAGGACGAGTTTAATGACATTCTTGAATACTTACCAGGCTTTGCCAAACCTACCCTGTTTTATTTAGACAGTGACGATCAAACCCTGATAAAGCGCTTCTCAGAAACACGCCGTTTGCACCCTCTTTCACTGCATAATCTTCCATTAGATGTTGCGATAAAGAAAGAACGGGAATTGTTAGACGTGCTGATCACTCGCGCCGATTTTCTCATTGATACTACAGGCCTGAGCGTTCATCAACTTGCAGAAGATATCCGCGAAAAAATCTTAGGTAAAAAAGACAAACAACTCATTATTACCTTTGAATCTTTCGGCTTTAAACACGGCATCCCAAAACAAGCGGATTACGTTTTTGATGCGCGCTTTTTACCCAACCCACATTGGGAGCCTGAGCTTAAGCCGCTAACTGGCTTAGATCAGCCAGTCAAAGACTATTTGTCGAGTCACAGCATCGTGCAAAAGTTTACTTGGCAGATCCAAACCTTCGTACAAACTTGGTTACCACACTTAGAGCGTAACAATCGCAGTTATCTAACGATCGCAATAGGATGTACAGGTGGGCAACATCGCTCGGTATACTTAGCGCAAACCATTGGTGAACGTTTTGCTAAAACCCATCCCAACGTCAAAATTCGTCACCGAGAGCAAGAGGGTTAAATGTTAGAAGATACGTTTTTAATCCAAAACAAACTCGGCCTGCACGCTCGAGCAGCGACGGTTCTTGCGCAATTAGCAACCCAATTTGATGCCGAAGTGACCTTATATCAAGGAGACAAAAGTGCTGCTGCTGACAGCGTACTAGCGCTGTTGTTACTTGAAAGCAGCCAAGGGAAAGAAGTCCGAGTGGTTTGTGAAGGTCCTGATGCTCAGTATGCACTAGACGCCATTGGCGGACTGATAGAAAATAAGTTTAATGAATCCGAGTAATCGTCAGTAAAACAATAAGGCCTGATTCATTTACTCCCTGCAAATCTCCCCCTCCTCCGTAACCAAAGTGGTCTAATAAGTCTCTCATAATTAAGCGTAAACCTTGGTAGTTCCTAATAAACTGAGTTACACTGTAATACCAATTTAGGTTTCTTTCGTGCAGTAAAGCGAGTTGCCGGAAAATCCTACTTTATCGTTGCGTACACCTTTAACGTGTATTAACGATAGCAACCCACCAGCAGAAACAACACGAATAAAATTCAAATTAAGAAATTGATTTCTGCGATAAAATAAATGAATAGGGTTAACTTAATCACGTTAGCCACCATTAATATCAAAAAGGATGCCTATGCCTGAAGTATTTGAACAAGACTACACACTGGAACAACTCCAAAAGGTAACTAACGCCTTAAACAGTGGTCAGTTTGTTCAAGTTAGGCGTATGCTCGCAGAAACAGCACCTTGTGACACTGCACTGCTTTTAGAATCATCCCCTCATAAAGTTCGCTCTATGCTGTGGCAGCTTGTTGACCCAGATATCCAAGGGGATGTCTTAGAGGAACTGTCAGAGGACGTAAGACTTGGGATCATCGCCCAGATGGAGCCGGAGCTAATTGCCGCCGCTACAGAAGACATGGACGACGATGACCTTGGTGATGTCCTAAGAAGCCTGCCTGATACCGTCTACCAAGACGTTATCGGTGCGATGGATAGCCAAGATAGAGAACGTGCGACACAAGCTTTGTCCTACAAGGAACACTCTGCCGGTGCGCTAATGAGCACCGACACGGTCACTATTCGACCCGATGTTACCTTAGAAGTTGTATTTAGATATCTACGCCTTAAAGGCGAATTGCCAGATGGTACGGACGAGTTGTATGTAGTTGATAAAGACAACTGCTTTTTAGGCACACTGCCTGTCAATACCTTATTAACTAAGTCTCCTGACAGTATGGTTCGAGACTTGATGGATGAAGATAAGGAAACGATCCCTATCTCCATGGATGAGTCTGAAGTGGCGCAGCTTTTTGAGCGTCATAACTGGATCTCAGCTCCCGTCGTTGACGATAACGCCCATTTGCTTGGCCGTGTCACCATTGATGACGTTGTTGACGTTATTCGTGAAGATGCTGAGCACAGCTTGTTAAGTATGGCAGGTCTTGAAGATGAAGAAGACACCTTTGCGCCAGTTTTAAAAAGTAGCCAGCGCCGCTCTATTTGGCTTGGGATTAACCTGCTAACTGCCTTGATGGCTGCGTTTGTTGCAAGCTTCTTCGAAGGTACTTTGGATATTTTACCTATTCTCGCGGTGTTAAATGGCATAGTACCAAGTATGGGCGGCGTTGCCGGTAGCCAAACGCTAACCCTAGTGATTCGCGGTATTGCCCTTGGTCATATTAACCAGACTAACCAAAAGTTTTTAATGGGTAAAGAGCTGGCGATCGGCGCCTTAAACGGCGTGCTGTGGTCTGTCTTGATCGCTGGGGTTATTGCTATATGGCAGTGGGATTTTACACTCGGTGCTGTAATTGCCTTCGCAATGTTTATGAACTTAGTCGCAGCGGGTATCGCGGGTGCCAGTATTCCAATTATGTTAAAGAAAATGAATATCGATCCAGCGCTAGCTGGTAGTGTGGTACTAACAACCGTTACCGATATTGTCGGGATCTTTGCATTCCTTGGCACCGCAACTTGGTTATTAGTGTAGCAGTAACAGTGTCGAAACGGCGGGAAATGCTGGTTAAAACCAGCATTTCTTGAGCTGAGAGAGGGAGTTATTCGCCCGCTATTTGCATATTATTGAGTAGTATAGAGCCGGTTTGTACTGCGCCTCGGCATTCAATATCAGCGCCAACGCCTTCAATCCCCATAAACATATCTTTTAAATTACCAGCGATAGTAATTTCACTTACAGGATATTGAAGTTCTCCATTTTCGACCCAAAAACCAGCAGCTCCCCTAGAGTAATCACCTGTTACCGTATTAACACCTTGCCCCATAAGTTCAGTGACTAACAAACCAGTGCCCATCGACGCAAGTAGGCTGGTTAAATCGTCGTGTGTTGGTTTTACTAACCAGTTATGGATCCCACCTGCGTGACCTGTCGCTTGCATATTCATTCTACGTGCAGCATAGCTTGCCAATAAGTAAGTATTGAGCACGCCATCTGTGATAATTTCACGGTCGATGGTTTTTACACCTTCGCTATCGAAAGGACTCGAAGCAAGCCCTCTTAATAAATGTGGCTTCTCTTCAATGTTAACGCAGCGATTAAAAATTTGTGTGTCTAAAGAATCCAACAAGAAGCTAGACTTACGATATAGCGCGCCGCCACCAATACCTGACACTAAGTGCCCAAATAAGCTGTTAGCAATATCCGCTCGAAAAATAACAGGCACTTTGCGCGTTGACACCTTACGACTGCCTAATTTTGCAAGCGTTGATTGTGCCGCCTCTAAACCGACTTCTTCAGGGGATTTTAGCTCCGTGTGCACGCGAGATAACGCATATGCAGAGTCCCGTTGCATTTGCTCACCCTCTTTACCAATCACCATGGTGCTCAGGCTGTGTCTGGTACGTGGGAACCCTGCAATTAAGCCATGACTATTGCCATATACACGGATCCCTTGGTGGCTCGATAAGCTCGCGCCATCAGAATTCACGATTCGAGGATCGAATGCTAACGCAGCTTTTTCAGCAGTAATACATTGCTCAATGGCTTCATCAGGAGAAACTTGCCAAGGATGGAAAAGATCTAAATCTGCTGGTGACATCTCTAGCAAGGCTTTATCCGCCACACCATTACAGGGGTCATCCGAGGTAAATCGAGCAATATCTACGGCTTTTTCAACCACTGAGCGCAGGGCTTCAGGACTCAGATCCGCGGTTGATGCTGAGCCTTTATGATTACCCACATAAACGCTAATACCAAGACCACCATCTTGATTAAACTCAATGGTTTCAACCTCTCCCATTCGTGTACTTACAGACAGACCAGAGGTACTAGACATCGCCGCTTCTGCCGAGGTTGCACCTAGTTTTTTAGCATGCGCTAACACATCGGCAACTGCATTTTTCACATCATCAATTTGATTATATATAGGGTGTTGTTGAGGTTGAGTCATAGATACCTTATCCGCTCGCTCGTCTAACTAAAACATATTAGTTAATATGCTATCACAGCTACTAACTATTGTAGTGATCAATTGTGGTATACTCTAATGTTAGAGACCTTAATATTTACTAGTATAGACAAGACCGATGGCTAAACACGAGCAAACGACCGAAGAAGAGATTATTTACGTTTCAAAAAGCGAGCTTAAGCGCGAAGCGCTTGAGTTGCATGAACTAGGCTGTGAAATCGCAGGGCTTGGCAAGAAGCAGCGTGAGAAGTTACCTCTAACGGACGAGCTTAAAGAGGCCATGACTGTTGCGGATAGGATCCGTGCTAAAACAGATGCTTACCGTCGTCATATGAACTACATTGCCAAGACATTGCGTAGTACTCCAAATGTCGAAGATATTCAGGCTGCGATGGATTTGATGCTAAATAAGAACAATAAAGCAGACGTATTGCTGAATAAGATTGAGCTTATTCGCGATGAAGTGATTGCCAAAGGAGATAGCAAGATTAATGAGCTATTGGATAAGTATCCTGAACTTGAGCGTCAAAAAATGCGCCAGATGGCGCGCCAAGCAAGTAAAGAAGTAAAAGCTGAGAAGCCAGGCAAAGCCTACAAAGAGCTGTTCCAGTATTTAAAAGAAGCAATTATGCCGTAACGCTATATTGTGCTCTGATACAATACAAAAAGGCGCTGATGCGCCTTTTGCTTATTACTTTTTGCTTATGAATAGTTACCGCAGGTAGTATTACGCTGTACCACCGACAGTAATTTCGTCAATCTTCAAACTCGGTTGACCGACTCCCACAGGGACGCTTTGACCATCTTTACCACATACCCCAACGCCTCTATCAAGCGCAAGGTCATTGCCTACCATAGAGACCTTTTTCATCACCTCTGGGCCATTGCCTATAAGCGTTGCACCTTTAATTGGTTGGGTTATCTTACCATTCTCAATTAAGTAGGCTTCAGACGCTGAGAATACAAATTTACCGGAGGTAATATCCACTTGACCACCGCCAAAGTTACTAGCAAAAATGCCTTTATCTACGCTACGAATGATCTCTTCTTGACTGTGCTCACCCGCAAGCATGTAGGTATTTGTCATTCTCGGCATCGGCAAATGGGCATAAGACTCACGACGCGCATTACCTGTAGGCGCCACGCCCATTAAGCTCGCGTTTTGCTTATCTTGCATATAGCCTTTCAAAATACCATTTTCAATCAGTACGTTGTATGCCGCTGGCGTACCTTCATCGTCCACATTCAAAGAGCCGCGACGGTCGGCTATCGTGCCATCATCCACCACAGTACAAAGACTCGAAGCGACTTGTTCACCTATTTTGCCACTGAATGCAGAGGCACCTTTACGGTTAAAATCACCTTCTAGGCCATGTCCAACAGCTTCGTGTAACAAAACGCCCGGCCAACCAGAACCGAGCACCACAGGCATCGCACCTGCTGGTGCATCAATGGCTTCAAGATTCACGCGTGCTTGGCGCACAGCTTCTTTGGCAAACTGCATCCATCTCGGTGCACCGTCTACTAACTCTTTAAAGTAACCATAATCTAAACGCGCACCACCACCGGCACTACCACGCTCTCTGCGACCATTTTTCTCAAGGAGTACCGAACAATTTAAACGTATTAACGGGCGAATGTCGGTTGCAAATGTACCGTCGCTTGCGGCAATTAACACTTCTTCATATACCGCAGACAGCGAACTGACTACTTGCTGCGCCTCAGGCGCTAAATCGCGAATGCACTGTTCAAGCTCTCTAAGTAAAGCCACTTTATCCGCATCACTCATGCTGGTAATTGGCTGTGCTGGTTGAAATTGAATGGGTGCTTTTACGTCGCTAAATACTTGAACTTTACTGCTTTCGCCAGCTTGCGCAATGCTACGCGCAGCTTCTGCTGCTTTGGTTAACGCTTCAATATTGATGGCATCAGAATAACTAAAGCCAGTCTTCTCACCACTCACTGCACGCACACCAACACCACGTTCGATGTTGTAGCTGCCGTCTTTGACTATGCCGTCTTCCAGCACCCAAGTTTCGTGGTAGCTTGATTGAAAGTACAGATCGGCATAATTTACTTTGTGCTGATGAATATACTCGAGAGTCTGTGATAATTGCTCACGTGTCAGCTGGCTATTGGTCAGTAAATTCTGCTCTACATTACTCATAAAAACTCACTTTTAAATCGGTTATGATCCGCAACCGGCATTTTTTGCCGGATCGAATCAAGAAACGCACTATCTAGCTGCTGTGAAATAGGTTCTAAATTCGCACCAGAGTCAATTAAGACTTCACCCCAAGGCGATACAATTAAACTGTGTCCATAGGTTTCTCGGCCATTTTCATGACAACCTACTTGCGCGGCTGCAACTACATAGCATTGGTTTTCTATCGCCCTCGCCTGTAATAATGGCTGCCAGTGTGCCTTACCCGTTGCACAGGTAAAAGCACTCGGGACTAAAAATAGCTCAGCTCCCTTCGCTCTCATCATTTGGAACAAACCTGGAAAGCGCAGATCATAACACACGCTTAATCCAATTCTGCCAAATGGACTATCCACTACCACGACATCCTGTCCACGCTCTGTTCGCTCAGACTCTCGATATTGTTTAGTTTTGTCACTCACATCGGCGTCAAATAGATGGATCTTATTATAGCGTGCTACGATTTCGCCACTCGAATCAAATAAGTAACTCGCAGCCAGATATTTATCGCTCTGGCTTGGTATCGCGATGGTACCTGCCGCCAACCAAATGCTATATTGTTGACAAAGCGCTGAAAGCTCTCCAAGCAGTGCTTCATTATGCTGCGCGTATTCCCAAGTCTGTTGCGCATTGTCGCAAAACGCCAGCCAAGTTTCAGGTAAACAAACTAAGGTTGGCTCTTCCACCACTAACTTAACCAGCTGACTTTTAAGGTAATCTATATTTGTTTGGGGTGCTTTAGCCGAGCACATTGGCAATGCAATCACCTTAGCCATTACCACTTTCCTTATTTTGCGACACAAGAGGTTGCTCACTATGCTTAAGTGTAGCACTTGGATGTGATTCTGAGCTCAATGCTGGTGCTTCTTTATTGGTATTCTCATCAACTCCATCTGGCATAGCCTCTTCACTAGGAGGCACAACCGGTTTGGGTAACTCAATTTCTTTACTCTTACGATCAACCTCGGTAACCACTGGCTCTTGCATCGTTCCGGTGATTTTAAAATTAATCTCAGAGATCACTCGCGCCGAGTGGATAACCTTATCTAATGCCAGTGCAGCTAACCCCGTCACAGGGTTCACCGCCCATGCCATAATCACAGGTAAACTCGACGTGACTTGAGGTGCGACGGCTAAATCATAATTAATTTCGTGAGTATTGAGATCGGCATAGCCACGTATCGTTAGATCCGCAGGCACGCCATCGAGCTTCGCATCTTCAGTGATCGCAATACCATTCGTTAGTTGTACCGAACCACTCATACTGTTATAGAAAAAGCCTTTAGAAAACACATCTCTAAAGTCCAAGCGTAACTTTCTGATCAAAGAGTCCAAACTCAGCAATGAAAAGACACGTGCTCCTTTGTCGCTTATTTCTGCCAAGTGGCCCTCTCCTAAGCGCCAAGTCAACTCGCCACCTAGGCTAGGTAAATCCATTTCGTATGGCGCGCCTTGCCAATTGAGGACAAAATCTATGTTGGCGCGGGAGTCTTTAATTGTCGAAGTAATATCAAACTCATCCGTTAGTTCACCAAAGTCATTGCTGTTTAACGCGCCGCTTAGCGTCGTTTTACCTTGCTCAAACCGGCCACTGGCATTGAGTTTATGATCTTTTTTGTCAATCACTAACTCTGAAATATTGAGTCTATTACCATCCCCAAACAACGACATATTGACCTGATCTAACTGATATTCATCAACTTTACAGTCACCGCACACAAATTCGGTTGCAGGTAAGCTCAACAACCAATCTAATGAGTGAACGTCTTTTTCCACTGTCTCTTGCGCTTGCGGCTCCGACTTAGGTAAATTTAGACGTAAATAATCACTATTAATGTGAATAG
Organism: Pseudoalteromonas sp. Of11M-6; assembly: GCF_022347905.1. NCBI lineage: Bacteria > Pseudomonadati > Pseudomonadota > Gammaproteobacteria > Alteromonadales > Pseudoalteromonadaceae > Pseudoalteromonas > Pseudoalteromonas sp. Of11M-6. The sequence continues at coordinate 230,426 of NZ_JAKRFW010000001.1, forward strand.
GCCGGCTTGAGTTTGACGCTGGAATAGCCACTTGTGAGCGCATTTCTTTACTATTGATTTTAAGCTGCATCGCGCCGTCAATCGCGGCCATAGTAAAGTCAACATCATGGAAAGGGATCTCAGAGAATGTTACTTTTGAGAAAGAACCATTTACCTGATTCAGTGCTGGTAGAAATGCAGGGTCGGAACCTGAATTTGGCGCTTTGATAATGCGGTTGATCAGTGGTAACCAAGGCAACAGCTCGACTTCTTGTTGTTTGATTGTGATATCAAAACCGGATGCATTTAAGCCTTCATCTTTACTGCCAATTATCAGGTGTGCATTACGCATCGCACCGGATCCATTTTCAACGATGCCATTAAAATACAATTGATTATCTAGGCTTGCCGTAACAAGATTCGAAATATCATCCCCTAATACAGTGCCGCTTAGCAGTTTAGCTTGATCAGCAGGTTTTCCGAATGGATCGGGTAAGTGACTCGCGATCCCCCGTAAGTCACTAGCAAATTTGGCTTTATAGTTAAATCCTGCATTGGCAAAATTAAGGATAAGCTCAGTGCTCAGCACGCTATTGCCTTCAAAGTAGCCGTCAATAATTCCATTTGCGTGCGGTTGCAGTTGCTCAACCCCAGCTTCAAGACTGACCTTGGTCGTTACTTGATAATTTTGCTTATCTCCGCTTCCTGATAAGTCCAACGACAGGGGCATGTCCAGCCACCTAGCGGTCAAATTATTCACTTTGATAGTGTCATCATCGAAGCTAACCACACCTTTCACTTGCTGTAATTGCATGCCAGGCTTTGCCAAAAAGACAGGATTGTTGTCTAGGTAGATGTCACCTTTAGCATGTACGGCACCTGATTTCAGGTCGACGACCAATTGCACATCCCCTTTTGCATCACCTTTACCTTGAACAATATCTAATATATTCGCGAGTGGATCTGCGAGCGGCGTTGCCGCAAAGAAAGGCTGTAGCGTGCTCGCTTCTGTGGAGTGACTAATATCAACAGTCAGCACATCAGCGTGATTTAGCTCCGCAATACTCACAACGACACCCTCATCAATACTTTGATTAACAAGTTCTCCACGGTGTGCGTAGATATCCATTCTTTCGTTTTCGAAGTGTAGTGTGACATCCCCTGAAGTAACGCTAGGCCAATCCGGTGCAAAACCAAAAGTAACATCATTCAAACGTGATTTAACTTCAAACTGACCTTGCTTATCAGCGAATGGAAATTGTGAAAGCGCCCCACTCAGTAAGACTTGAGTCTGCAAGTGCTGACCACCTTGGATCCCTGCTTCTAAATAGTCAACTAAGCTTTTACGCATAATACTGACAGGAAAGTACTGTGAAGCGATTTCACCACGCCCACCGAGTAGCTCCGCATATAAATCAAGCCGAGGGTCATCTGATAACTGCAAGGAAAATTCTGTGGCTAATGCTACGTCTTGATTACTAAGCCAAAAGTTGGGACTGGAAACTTGCCAGCCTTGTGCTTGTTGATTGCGAATATAGACATCACCACTGAGCTGCTGGAGCTTAATATTATCTTTGAAGGTCTCTTTGGATAGTAATTCAGTTTGTTCAGCACTTAAATTGAGCCTAACTTGCTCATCAGTCGCACTCACCTCTAATCTGGTACCATAAATTCCCGGGATCCCATGAAATGGCTCAAAAGCTATCTCTTCAATAACTCCCCATGCCGCAAAAGCGTTATTAGTACCAAGACTGAATTTCGCTGCGCTCAGTTGACCATTGGGATTCATACCATACAGCAAATCTCGTCCAGGGAATTTAGCAAGTTGTGCTAACTCAGCTAAAAAGTTGGCGTTAATATCCTTTAACCAAAAGGTCTTGTTATCTTTATGCCATTTCGCTTCAAATAAAATAGGAGCAAGCGCTTCTAGATTGCGACTAAACTGGATACCACTACTTTGTACCCACCAACCTTGCTGATCTGGCTTTAACAGAAACTGCGCATCGTCTAATGCCAATGTGCGCTGATTTTCATCTTCTTGCCAAGTCAAGGTACTGGGTTTGATATCCACTGTGATATCTTGCAATGTACCTTCCTCGAAACCCAACCATAGCTGAGCATTGATGTCTGCTTTTAGGTCTGGATGCGCTAAGGTGATAAGCTCTTCTAGCCAATCTACCGGATTAACCTTATCCGCGGATACATAGATATTCCCCGCCAATTCGCGTAGCTTTCGTCCCGACAAAGAAAGACGAGCGTTAAACTGGCCTTGAGAAAACCCAGGTAATGCGATTTCTCCTGCTCCCTCATGTAATGCACTAGAGTTTTGCCACACCAAATCTTTCAATAATAAACTGTGGGTCTTACCACTAGAAAAGGTGATATTAAGACGACTGTTTTGCACCGCAAAATGCCCAACATCACCTAAGAAAAGGCTTTCAATTAATGCTTGCTGCTCAAAAGCACCTTGATCTTGAGCCGCGCTTAATTTGCTCAGATCTATATCAGCCTCAAACCCTTCCAGTACAAAATAGTTAGATGCGATCTGCATTTGTCGTACAGACTCAAATACATTGAGCTGCAAAGAGGTTTTGGCAATATTAATGGAGATTGGCGAGTCTTTATTGTCTTTAAAAGAGAGCGATTCCAACACCAGAGCAGGCCCATTGCCTTCCCAACTCGCACTGATCTGGCCAATACTAATATCAACATTCAGTTGCTTTTGGATAAGCGCTTCGATGTTACTTCTATAATCATTAACATAGGGCAAGGCGTACTTCAGCGCAGACACCAGCACCGCGAGTGTCACTAAAGTGATCGCAAAGATTTGCCACGCTTTACGCAGGCAGAAAAAACAGACGGCCTTAGCCTGCATGTACCGCTACCCTTTACATCATTACTACGTCAAACTGCTCTTGGCTATATAAGCTCTCAGTTTGAATGCTAACCTGCTTACCAATAAATAATTCAAGCTCAGCTAAATTATGATACTCATCGTTGATCAAGGCTTCGCTCACCGCTGGCGAGGCATAAACCATAAACTTGTCGGCATCATAAGCACGATTCACACGCACGATTTCCCGTAGGATCTCATAACAAACGGTTTCGACCGTTTTTAGTGAACCACGACCGGAGCAAGATGGACACACATCACAAAGAATATGCTCTAGACTTTCGCGCGTGCGCTTGCGGGTCATTTCTACAAGACCAAGTGCAGAGAGTCCATTGATATTGGCTTTCGCTCGGTCTTTAGACAACGCAGTTTCTAAAGAGTGCAATACTCGGCGTTTATGCTCGTCAGATACCATATCAATAAAGTCGATAATAATGATACCACCAAGGTTTCGTAACCTTAGTTGCCGCGCAATTGCTGACGTTGCTTCAACATTGGTATTAAAAATCGTCTCTTCGAGGTTACGATGGCCAACGAACGCGCCAGTATTGACATCAACCGTTGTCATTGCTTCTGTTTGGTCAATGATAAGGTAGCCACCAGACTTTAACTCAACCTTTCGATGTAGTGCCTTTTGGATCTCAGTTTCAACATCAAACAAGTCAAAAATGGGACGCTCACCTGGGTAATACTCAAGTGCACTTGCGAGCTGGGGAACAAACTCTTCAGTGAAAAGTTTTAGCTCTTGGTAAGTTAACTTTGAGTCAACACGGATACGCTCCATGTCCTCACCAACATAATCACGCAAGGTGCGAAATGCTAAGGTAAGATCCTCATGCAAAATTTTTGCTTTGCTCGTTTTGCGGCGGCGCGTTACAATTTTCTGCCAAAGCTTTTTCAAAAACTCCGCATCATGCTGTAACTCTGCTTCCGAAGCTCCTTCAGCAGCGGTACGAACGATAAAACCACCGTTTTCGTCATTATATTGTGCAACGATCTCTTTTAACCGGTCACGCTCTTGTTCGGTTTCAATACGTTGACTCACTCCCACATGCGTCGCATCAGGCATAAACACCAAATAACGTGAGGGAATAGTGATATCCGTTGTCAGTCTAGCGCCTTTTGTGCCAAGCGGATCTTTGACTACTTGTACCATAATGAACTGGCCTTGTTTCACCAGCTCACGAATGTCCTGCACTTTCTTAACTGGGGACTCGGCCACCCCCTCTTCGATAGAAGCGCTGTTCACGATATCTGACGCATGTAGGAATGCCGCTTTTTCCAAGCCGATGTCCACAAAAGCAGCCTGCATACCAGGAAGAACTCGGCTTACTTTGCCAAGATAAATATTACCGACGATGCCTAGGTTACCGATCCGTTCAACTTGAACTTCTTGCAGCACCCCATTTTCGATTAAGGCTACGCGACTTTCACTTGGGGTGACATTGATTAGTAGTTCGCTACTCATATTTTATTTTAAAAACCGTTGAATTAATTCGTCTGTCTCATATAAAGGTAAGCCGACAACTGCAAAATAGCTACCTTGGATCTCAGATACAAAGCGTCCACCTACCCCTTGGATCCCGTAACCACCCGCTTTATCTTGCGGCTCGTTGGTGTCCCAGTAGGCATCAATTTCAGTTTCGCTCAGCGTTTTAAAAGTCACATTGGTCACAATCACATCGCTCAGTACTTTGCTTGTATCTGCAAGTGCAATCGCCGTCATCACCTGATGCGTATTACCAGAAAGACGCAGCATCATCGCTTTGAAATCCGCTTTATCACGAGGCTTACCAAGCGCTTCTCCGTCAATGACAACCACAGTGTCACTGCCAAGAACCGGCTTGTCGGTATACCCTAGCGCCACACCTGATTGCGCTTTTAAACACGCTAAACGCTCCACAAGCTGTAATGCGCTTTCATCGTCTAGCGGACTTTCATCAGCATCAACACTAAATTGCTCGAACGAATAGCCCAGCTGAGAAAGTAGCGCTTTGCGACGTGGAGAAGCCGAAGCTAAATATAAAGAGATAGACATTATCTGATCCTAAACTGTCTACGATATTTTCTCAGCAGTGGGAATATCCACAGCCAGCACACCATGCCCGTAACCGCAGGCCACAGATAATGCGGGTTAAAGTAGATATCAAGCAAGAAATGATTAAGCCAAAATTGTAACAAATGATAGAGCGCGAGAAATAGCCCGATCAGCACTGCTTGCTGCCAGATGGAGAAATTACGAATTTTCTGAAAGTTGCTGGCGGTTATATAAATACAAATGGAATAGGTCAACGAGTTCACCCCGAGTGGCGCGCCCATCGCTAAATCTATTATTAGGCCGGTCATCCAAGCCCAACCAATATTCACACGGTGAGGAACGGCCAAAGACCAGTACATCAGCACCAATAATACCCAGTCAGGACGAAATGGTTCAAGTGAAAAAGGCAACGGCATAAGTGCCATGATTAACGCAACAAAGACACTCAACGCAATCAATAAGTTGCTATGTTTACTCATGATTTATTGCCTCTTGGCTGCGTTTACCTAACACCACGAGTAAGCGAATGCGATCTAGTTGTGCAATCGGCTCTGCCTGTACTTGTGCAAATGGTAGGCCTTCGTCTCGGTCTATCTCAGTAACTACAGCCACCGGATAGCCTTCAGGGAAAGTACCACCAAGCCCGGAAGTGACCAACACATCGCCAATGCGAATATCCATGCTATGCGGTACATGAGCAAGGCGAACATTATTGATTTTACCCGTCCCCTCAACCACAGTGCGAACGTCATTACGCAATATTCTGACCGGTGTCGCATGGGTGGTATCTGTCATAAGCAGCACTCTTGAGGTCGTTGTACCGACTTGGGTTAGCTGCCCAACAATGCCCATTTCGTCAATAACAGCCTGCCCTTCGCTTATCCCATCAATAGTACCGCGATTAATCACCACCTGATGACTATAAGGGTTCGAATGAACAGACAACACTTGAGATATTAAACGTTGATTGGTTTCCCTAGCCGAAGCACCTAATAAGGCGCGCAATTCTTGATTTTCTTTTTGCAAAAACTGAAGTTGCTGTAATTGCTCACTCTGTATTAATTGTTTTTCTCTGAGTGCTTGGTTTTCTTGTTGCAGCTTTTCTCTGGTATTGAGACTTTTCAGGCCCAAGTTGAACGCTTCATAAGGAATGTTAGCAACGTACAGTAGCGGACTGACCAAAGTGTTTAAACTGGTTCGCACCATAGTCCCACCAACTGTGTAACGGTCACCAATGATCAGAATAATACTAAGCACAACTGCGACAGTAAGTCGCAGTTGTAAAGGAACGGTTCGGCCAAATAATAAATTCATCAGTCGTAACTAAATACGTCACCACCGTGCATGTCTATCATCTCTAACGCTTTACCACCACCTCTTGCCACACAAGTTAATGGATCATCGGCAACCACCACTGGAATACCGGTTTCTTCCATCAACAAACGGTCTAAGTCTTTGAGTAATGCGCCACCACCTGTTAATACCATGCCGTGGGCAGAAATATCAGAGGCAAGCTCTGGTGGCGACTGTTCTAGCGCAACCATTACTGCACTTACAATCCCCATCAAAGGTTCTTGTAACGCTTCTAGGATTTCATGCGAATTGAGCGTGAAAGAGCGTGGCACCCCTTCAGCTAAGTTACGGCCGCGAACCTCAATCTCAATCGGTGTCTCACTCTTAAACGCTGAGCCAATTTCATGTTTGATATGCTCAGCCGTCGCTTCACCAATCAGGCTTCCGAAGTTGCGACGTACATAGTTAATAATCGCTTCATCAAACTTATCACCACCGATACGTACTGAAGACGAATAAACAACACCATTTAGTGAGATAATCGCCACTTCCGTCGTACCACCACCTATATCAACAACCATTGAACCCGTTGCTTCAGATACTGGTAAGCCAGCACCTATTGCAGCAGCCATTGGCTCTTCAATTAAGTACACTTCACGTGCACCAGCACCCATTGCGGATTCACGGATAGCACGCTTTTCAACTTGCGTTGCACCACAAGGTACGCAGATAAGTACACGAGGGCTTGGACGCATGAAGTTATTATTGTGCACCTGTTTGATAAAGTGCTGTAACATTTTTTCTGTTACATAGAAGTCTGCAATCACCCCGTCTTTCATCGGGCGAATAGCTTTGATGTTACCCGGCGTTCGACCTAGCATTTGCTTAGCCGCAGTACCCACTGATGCAACGCTTTTTGGGCCACCAGCTCGCTCCTGACGAATTGCCACCACCGATGGCTCATTCAGTACGATGCCTTCTTCTTTTACATAAATAAGTGTGTTTGCCGTCCCTAAATCGATAGAGAGATCGTTAGAAAATAATCCGCGTAATTTTTTAAACATGAGGCTGGGTGACCTTTCAGAATTCTGTCAAACAAAGCAGCATCACCTGCTGCTCTTAATTTACTACTTATCGCTCTCGAACAAGTCGAAAACCTATATAATTCGCTCTAAAATCTGGCGCTAACGCTAAGCGAGTTGACACTCGAGCCAAACTCGGCGCGAAGTTCCATGCACCGCCACGCACTGTAACATCGCTCTGAGAAGCACGCTTTTGCGTCCACTCCCAAACGTTTCCTACAGTATCATATAAGCCATAGCTATTCGGTGAAAATTGGGCAACTGGTGAAGGACTTTTATTAGACCACTCACTGCCACACCAACCACAATTAGCTAGGTTTCTTCCGATTTCATTACCCCATGGGTACTCAGATGCAGTGCCTGCACGCGCCGCATATTCCCATTCAACTTCATTGGGTAATCTAAATTGCTGCCCTTTTTCACCAGATAACCAGTTGGCATATGCTTTGGCATCGTCATAGGCAACACACACAACGGGAAAATTATCTGATTGCTCGTAACCTGGGTTTTCCCAATTATATTCAAGCTCCCAAACCGGTTCGCCATTTTTATAGTATGCGCAGCCTTTACCTTGTTCGGCTAAGGTTTTATATCCTGTGCTTTGCGCAAAACGGCGAAAAGCCGCCACTGTAACCTCAGTGCTCTGCATGGCATATGAATGGCTCAACACTTTTTCAACAACGGGACGCTCATTTGGTAAACCATTACCCGTCAGGTCGCCCATTTTAAAAGTGCCCGCAGGGATAATAGCGAGCTTATTTTCGGTGGTTGCTACGGCGACCACTTGTACTTGTTGCGCTTCAGGCTCAGGCTTTTTCGTTACAACAGACGTTACCGATTGGCGTTTCTTCACCAATTTCGCATTAATGGTTTGCGCAGCTCGTAGGTTAATGCGTGCTTTATAAGGTTCATAACCTAATTTCCGGATCTCAACATCATAAAATCCAGCAGGAATTGCTACTGTCGTTTTTGTCGCGCCGTAACTGACTCCATTAATAAATACTTCGTCGTCGTAAACATTTGATCTTAAAGTTAACTCGACTGTTTTATCAGCCGTTTGTGACTTTTTTACAAGAGGGGTCTCCACGACGGGCTGCTTTGTAATAGTCGCAACTTCAACCGGCTCACTTTGTTCGTCCGAAAAAGTCAGTTGGTTATCACTGTAGACTGTCGAATAGTTCGACTGGTAATTTACGGCAAGCGGAGTGCCATACTCAGCACAATAACGATTGTCTAAGCTCAACAAGTTACATAAGCGGCTGCTATTTACATCACCACGCATCGTCACACTGAGGTTAACGTTGTAGTTGCCTTGTCCACTAAACCCACTATTTACAACATGGCTACTCACCACTTGAACCTGCGCACCAGCCATATTGCGTTTTGGCTCAACAACACGACTCTCGGTTAGGTTTGCAAAAATCTGGTCAATAAAGCGCTTGGTAGCTTTTTGAAGCCCCATTTGCTGACCACGCTGCTCACAAGCCGCCAAGGTCTCTGTGCGTTTACAGTTAATCGTGTGATCTACTTCTAGTGTACCTTCACGAGTAAACTCATTACGTAGTCGCTCTACTCGCGCTGTGCCAAGCTGATCTTTTAAGTTTTCAAGCGTATTTACTAAGGTGTGCTTAGTCACACGGACTTGCTCAATATCTTTACGTTGTGATGCGATCGCCGCAATTTGCATCGCAATGTCTTCTTTGTTCTGCTTGTGATCTGTCACAGCTTGTTGATACCGCGTTTGCGCAGAAGAAATATCAATGGAAGGATCATCAATTAGCCGACGATACAACTCATTCATTGCATCTAAGGCCTGATTTTTTTCTTTGTCTAACTCACCTGAACGTTTTCTCAATAACTCAAGTTGAGACTGCAGACGCGTTTCCTCTGCTAGGTGTTTTTCTAAAACAACCGAGTATCTGTCTAATTCGCTTTGCTTGTTAGACAATTCAGACTCGATGGCAGTGACCGTTGCAGTATCTTGCGCCATAGCGCTTTGAGCAACAGTACCCATGGCCAGGATCGAGGCCGAGACAATAAAAGTTAAAGGAGCAATTCGCATATGTTCCATTCCCAACAGCGGCAATTGTTTGGTCTTGTTATTTCTTATAGTTAGGGCTCTATGCTATGTACTTACAAAGTAAAACACAAGCTTTGCACAATTAATATCTGAGTTTACAACTATTAACCAGCGTCTTGCCAGTTTTTAGCTGAGATTTTGTCTATTTTTCTCTAACATCGCAATGTGTTACTAATTCGAGTCCAAAATAGAAGATAGGTAATCAAGAAGGTATGATAACCTCTGGAGTGAAACGCTCGGGTTATTTATTATAGTGCGCAAAATATCAAACTGATTTCATCATGCAAACCATCACCAATATCGCCGAGTCACCAATCCAAACTATTCACCACCCGACATTGGAAAAATACGGTTTAACGTTGCAGGTTAAGCGTGATGACTTGCTCCACCCGGTGATCCAAGGAAACAAATGGCGTAAGCTAAAATACAATATACTCCACCTAAAGCAAGCTGGCCTTGAAGAGTTAGTCACTTTTGGCGGGGCGTTTTCCAATCACTTATATGCTACTAGCATGGCGTGCAAACTTTTCGCAATCAAAGGTCACTTAATTGTTAGAGGCCCAGAGATTGACCGGCGCAATCCAACGCTAAAAATGGCAAGCGCTTGCGGGCTAACACTTCATCCCGTGAGTCGAGTCGAATATCGGCAAAGAAATCAGCCTGAATACATTCAAACTCTGCAAGCCAAGTTTAATAATGCTTATCTCATACCAGAAGGCGGCACTAATGCACTTGCACTGCAAGGCGTTGAAGAGTTAGCGCATTCCTTGCCTCAAAGTGATTATGTCATGACAGCTGTGGGCAGTGGCGGCACAGTGGCAGGACTAATCTCGGGATTACCTAACCACACACAGGTTCTAGGCGTTACGGTACTAAAAGGTGCTGAATACCTAGCACAGGAGATACATGAATTAATCACAATTCAGCGCTGCGCGCCATGGCAGCTACTCCAGGATTTTCACCACGGAGGTTACGCCAAGACTACACCTGAATTGCTGAGTTTTTGTCATGAAATGAAGGTGAAATATCGTTTGCCTCTAGAGCCTATTTACACTGGTAAACTGTTTTACGCTATTTTCACTTTGGCTCAACAAGGATACTTCAAAAGAGGTAGTGTGATCACCGCAATCCATACCGGCGGCTTACAAGGATTAGATGGTTTGAGATATTTGGCTAATAATAAAGTCGGCCTAATCAGCTCATGCGGTTAGCGTTTTAGTGAATATCAGCGAGCTGTTGTAACGGTGCGGAAAAATAATGCCCTTGGGCCCCTTTCACTCCAAGCCCTTTGATACAACTCAATTCAGCAACGGTTTCAACCCCCACTGCATATACTGGAATACCTAAGCTTCTTGCTTGAGCGACTATTTGCTTAACTGTGCGTTTACGATACGCAGACTTTTCAATGCCGTGTACCAGCTCGCAGCTGAGCTTGATAGCTTTTACCAACTCGGCAAGCGGTGTGCGCCCTAGCGTAAGAGCTTGTGTAACGTTATCCAAATAAATATCGCACCCAAGTCGGTTCAACCTATCAAAAGCTGCTAGCAATCGCTCTCCATGTTGATAGACCTCTTCTATGCTAAGTTCAAAGCCTATTGCCGCACCACTATGAGACGCAATGAGCTGTCCCTCTAGCCAATCAATAAACTGGCTATCCACCCAGCTCGATATGTGTAAGTTAATGCTTACCTTACCAAAACTCCTTTCCTGCTCATAAACAGACAACACCTGCTTCACTATCGCTCTATCCAGAAACTGAAATTGCTCTGAGGTATAAAGGTGTTGCATCACCTGCTTGGCCGAAATTCGCCCCATTTCTTTGTGAGTCACTCTTAGTAGCGCTTCGCTTACAATTACGTCTTCGGCTAAAAAGTCGAACAACGGCTGGAAGAATAAGGAAAACTGTCCGGCTTTCAAATAACTCAGCAAAGCTTCACCGTCTTCGTTAAGGCGTTTTGCCAATAACTCTGTGAGATGCACTAGATGAGTATGTTGCCACACTTGATTTTGCGCAATTGAAAGCGCTGATTTTGCGCTTTGATAAACCTGTGTCTGTTGTTTATTTTCCTGATAAAAACAAGCGCCAAGTTTCACTTTGCTGCGAGATAAATCCCCCCGAAACTCTAGCAATACTCGATAAACGATTTCGTGCATTTGCTTTGCCAAGTCCATACCTTTAGTCGCCCCTATCTGCTTTACTGTCACGGCTAATGCCCCTGAAGCTAGATATTTAACTGCCACCGTCCCAAACTCTCCAACGCCTTTAACCAGCGCAAGCTGAAAATGTAACTGCAGATCAACTTCTTTAGGCGTACTGCACTGCCAATGGATTAACGCAAATAATGCATACTGCCCTTCTGGAGCGGGGGCTGGTAAAGCCACAGGCTTTTGCGCATGTGAGGTAGACTCAACCTTACCGTATAAAAACCACCACCGATGTACGAATAACACCAGTCCAATTGACAATAAATTGAAAAATATCAATATATATCCATGACTTATCCATATAGATTCATGGTACAAGGTAACGGTTTGGTCATTGGCAACAAATTGGTGCTCTTCTGCATTCGCAACAGGTAACAATGAAAAACCATACTTCGTAGCTATTTCACTTACTCCCGCAGCAAAAGCTTCAGCTGATAGCTGAGAAATTTCAGCCGCGGCTTCTTCGCCTTGCGTGTGAACCTGAAGGTGCAGTAAATGATTAAGAAGGAAATTTAGACACAACAACACCGCCAAACTTACCGCGACTAGCTTTTTTTGATACTGACGACTAAATCCATCTAACAGCTGAATTGGCATAATGTTTTTATTGGGTGGAAAGATAACTGAAGTGTTGTTCAAAATAGTGCAAAACTCAAGCGAGATGCGGCTTTTAATTGTACAGAAAGGATAAGCAACTGAGCCAAAACTAGAAATGCGTTAAGTTTATTAATCGTACAAGATGGTAAGCTTTATCTAAGCTTACTCTTCATCATTTTCTTAGAGATATTTATACCAGTAAAAAACAAAAACCCCAGCATGATGCTAGGGTTTTCGTAGATGCTATACCACCATTTAGAACGGAATATCATCATCAAAGTCAATTGGTGGCTCCATAGGGTTTGAGCTACCGCCTGATTGACCGTTGTTTTGGTTCTGTTGTGGTGCAAAGCCACCTTGAGACTGGCCACCGAATCCAGAAGACTGCTGAGAATTCTGTTGCGATTGCTGTGGTGCGAATCCACCTTGCTGTTGGTTTGACTGGCTTTGCTGTGGCTGCGAATATTGCTGCTGAGGCGCTTGATTATAGCTTTGCTGGCCATAATTATTTTGCTGCTGTTGAGCACCTTGGTACTGGCCGCCACCTTGACCCTGCTGCTCGCCACGGCCACCTAGCATTTGCATTTGGCCACCCATGTCCACCACGATTTCCGTTGTGTACTTTTCTTGGCCGCTTTGATCTGTCCACTTACGAGTCTGTAGACGACCTTCAATGTACACCTGCGAGCCTTTTCTTAAATACTCACCCGCAACTTCCGCAAGTTTGCCAAACAACACCACACGGTGCCATTCTGTGCGCTCTTGCAATTGACCGGTGTTTTTATCTTTCCAGCTATCCGTAGTTGCAATGCTGATGTTAGCCACGCCGTTACCGTTTGGCATATAGCGAACTTCAGGATCTTGGCCCAGATTACCTACCAAAATTACTTTATTAACACCACGTGCCATGGCATTGTCTCCTCACACTATGACAAGCCCAGCACTTGCTTGGCTTGCTTCAAATCAAAAATTTTATCATCTACTTTTAGGTAGCTACGATTCTCATCTCTCACTACCGTGGCCTCAAGTACCCCAGGTAATGAAACCAATTGGTCTGCCAATTCCGTCGCTTGTTGCTCATTTTCTACAGCAGAAACTAAGCTGATCGCTTTGCTCTTAGGTGGCACTTGCATGCCCCATGCGATAACAAACCATATTACCCCAATAATGGCCGTCGCGGCAAATATCGTATCGACCGCAAAATTTTGTGCCAAGATACCACCCAAAGCACCACCTATAAATGCACCTAGAAACTGGCCAGATGAAAATACTCCCATCGCCGATCCCTTTTGGTTTGCTGGAGCTATGCGAGAAACCAACGCAGGCATAGTTGCTTCGAGAAAATTAAAGGCAATAAAATAGACCAGCATTGCACCTGCGATCATCCACAGTGAATCTACAAAGTAATACAAAGTAACTGAGCTTACCACTAACATTGCAATAGACAGCAAGAATGTCTGCTTTTCTTTTTGTTTGCGGATTGCCACTATCATCATCGGTGCCATCAAAATAAAGGCGAGTAAAAATACCGGAATATAGAGTTGCCAGTGCCTATCTGCAGCAAGACCATCACGGATCAACTGGCCTGGCAAGGCTACAAAAATTGTAGTCAGCGTCAAATGCAATAGCAACACCCCAAGATCGAGCCTCAGTAGCTGTGGGTTTTGCACCAAGCGACGAATATCTGCAAAGCTTGCTATTGTGTCACCTTTTGGGGCTTTATTTACCGCATTTGGCACCATAAAGGTAATGATAGCGATACCTACAATTGCCAATACCGCCGTCAGCCAGAAGATCCCTTCGATACCAAAAGACGCCGCAATCATTGGTCCTAATAACATGGCTACAGCAAAGCTCATACCTATGCACATGCCAATGACCGCCATTACCTTCGGACGCTGCTCGTCACGGCTCAAATCCGCAGCAAGCGCAAGTAAAGCACTTGCAATCGCGCCCATGCCCTGTAGGGCTCTACCAAATGTCACCCAATAGATTGAATCCGCTAATGCCGCGATAACGGATCCTAATGCAAATACCAACAACCCACCAATGATGATTGGCTTACGACCGAACTTATCAGACAGCCAACCCATAGGTATCTGGAGTACAGCTTGAGTCAAACCATAAGCACCAATAGCCAAACCAATCCACAGTGGCGAGACATCCTGTAAAGACTGGCCGTAAACAGCTAACACAGGCATCAGCATAAACAAACCAAGCATGCGGAAAGCGAAAACGCCAGCAAGAGAAATCGCGGCGCGCTTTTCAGTTGGATTTAAAGAGTCATTAGACATAAGGCGGTATTCATCACTATCGAAAATCACGCGCAAGTTTAACAAACTCTTTTCTTAACTTACACTAGCGCGAACGGATCTTTGCAATGCGATTGTTACCATCATGATTTTGAACGGCTTACTTCGAGAGAAAAAAGCGCTAGGCTAGTTGGTGCCGTACTTGGCCGTGATCTGATCTAATTTTCCGCTACGTTTAACCCGTTCAAATGCTTGACTCAAACGCTGCAAACGCTCGCTCGAGGTGCGTGCCTTGCTAAAGGCAAAATATACTGGGTTTTCGTTAATAACCAACGGGCTAATCGCAAACTTTTCAAAATCAGGGTTATTTTTACTTTGATACAGGATGTTGAATTTTTCTTCTAAAAACCCTGCTATCCGTCCTTTTTTGAGCAAATTCAATTTTACCTGATTGTCGGGTACATAAATAAATTGTGTTTCACTGTCGGTACGACGCGCAAGGCGAGCTGTAAACGCCTCACCGTAATAAGCATTACGCTGAATAGCGATGGGCTTTGACAGATGGAATAACGACTCAAGTGAGTCAAGCTGATGAGGCTCGCCTGAGTTCATTGCAAAAACAATCGTTTCCATTCGTTGAGGACCAATAAAATGCGCAAACTGTTCACGTACCGGTGTTTTTGTGACGCTCAAAATAAGATCGATATCGCCCTCCTCTAAAAGCTTCAGCGCCCGACCCCAAGGAATACTTACGAAACGATAGCTACACCCTGCTTCATCCAACAAGGCTTTAGCGAAATCAACATCCATACCGTGCCAAACAAGGTCGTCATTTAACTTAGACTGCGCAGCATAATTCTCAAACCGTACCACCAGCTCACAGGCGAAGACATTTTGGCAAAGCAGCGCCAAAAGCAATAAAAGTCGATACAAAATCAATATCCCAAGTTGATCGGTTTAATAAGTTTAGTTCGTTTAGCAGAGATAACTTAATTTTGTATTCGGGATGCGGTAATCTGTTCACTTCACATCATGCTTTGACTAATCCAGGTTTCAATTTAGTGGATTAGTATCGCGTACTCAGTACAGCGCACGAAAAAACACAAGGGTCGTATGGATAAAATAGAAGTTAGGGGTGCCCGCACCCACAATTTAAAAGACATTTCACTCACCATTCCAAGAGACAAGTTGATAGTGATCACGGGTCTTTCTGGCTCAGGGAAGTCGTCTTTAGCATTTGACACCTTATACGCAGAAGGCCAGCGTCGTTATGTTGAGTCTTTGTCTGCGTACGCGAGGCAGTTTTTATCGCTGATGGAAAAACCAGATGTGGATCACATTGAGGGCTTGTCTCCCGCGATTTCCATTGAACAGAAGTCGACTTCTCATAACCCACGCTCAACCGTGGGAACCATTACCGAAATATACGACTATTTAAGGTTACTCTTTGCCCGAGTGGGTGAACCGAGATGCCCTACGCATGATTTACCGTTAGCCGCACAAACCATCAGTCAAATGGTTGATACTGTGTTGGCGCTACCCGAGGGTAGCAAACTCATGCTGCTTGCACCGGTGGTGAAAAACCGTAAAGGTGAGCACGTAAAACTGCTAGAAGAGCTTGCGAGCCAAGGTTTTATTCGTGCACGTATTGATGGCGAGGTGTGCGATCTCTCAGATCCACCAACGCTAGAGTTACAGAAAAAACATACCATAGAAGTCGTGGTGGATCGTTTCAAAGTTAAAGCAGGGCTTGAGCAGCGGTTAGCCGAATCTTTTGAAACCGCGCTTGATTTGGCTGATGGCATTGCGCAAATCGCCTATATGGATGATAGCGACGCAGACGAACTGATCTTCTCGGCCAACTTTGCCTGTCCAACTTGTGGCTATGCCATGAGCGAACTTGAACCACGACTGTTTTCTTTCAATAACCCCGCAGGTGCGTGCCAAAGCTGTGATGGTTTGGGGGTAAAGCAGTATTTTGATCCCAAACGTGTAGTGCAAAACCCAGAACTAAGCTTGTCTGGCGGTGCAATCAAAGGGTGGGATAAACGCAGTTTTTACTATTTTCAGATGCTAAGTTCGGTTGCCGAGCAATATGGATTTGATTTAGAAACGCCATTTCAGGATCTGCCGAGTAAATTTCAAAAAGTGGTTTTAGAAGGCTCAGGCAAAACTAAAATCGCGTTTAAGTATCGTAATGACAGAGGCGATCTTATCACCCGCAATCACGAGTTCGAAGGCGTGTTAAACAACATGAATCGCCGTTATCGGGAAACGGAGTCCAGTTCAGTAAGAGAAGAGCTTGCCAAATATCAAACCAGCCAAGCGTGCCCAAGTTGCCATGGCTCACGACTGCGCGAAGAAGCTCGCCATGTGTTTATCGGCTCGACCAACCTGCCAACTGTAACAACGATGAGTATCGGCGAAGCCAGTCAATTTTTTATCGACTTAGCACTCACAGGCCAAAAAGCACAAATTGCGGACAAAATACTCAAAGAGATCCGCGACCGTTTATCTTTCTTGATCAATGTAGGCCTAAACTACCTCTCTTTGGAGCGTAGTGCTGATACTTTATCTGGCGGTGAAGCTCAGCGGATCCGTCTTGCAAGCCAAATTGGCGCCGGCCTCGTGGGGGTAATGTACGTATTGGATGAGCCTTCAATTGGTCTACATCAGCGCGATAACGACCGTTTACTTAAAACACTCACGCACTTAAGAGATCTTGGCAACACCGTGATTGTGGTAGAGCACGACGAAGATGCCATTCGTGCAGCCGATCACATCATCGATATCGGTCCAGGCGCCGGCGTACACGGCGGCTATGTCGTCGCTGAGGGAACTCGCGATGAGATAATGCAAAGTAAAGACTCATTAACTGGTCAATATCTCAGTGGCGAGAAATGCATTGAAGTTCCAGCGCAACGTCATCAATGTGATGACAAGTGGCTTGAGCTTAAAGGCGCGACGGGCAACAACCTAAAAAGTGTCGATTTAAAAGTACCAGTTGGTCTAATGACCTGCATAACAGGGGTATCTGGTTCTGGTAAATCTACCCTCATTAATGACACCCTATTCAAGCTTGCTCATCAGGAATTAAACGGTGCAACAACGCAAGAAGCTGCACCATATGAATCAGTTCATGGGCTAGATCACCTCGATAAAGTTATCGATATTGATCAAAGTCCTATCGGTCGCACACCACGTTCAAACCCAGCAACTTATACAGGGATCTTTACCGCTATCCGCGAATTATTTGCAGGAACACAAGAATCGCGTTCACGCGGTTATAAGGTTGGCCGCTTTAGTTTTAACGTTAAAGGCGGTCGCTGTGAGGCCTGTCAAGGCGATGGAGTTATCAAGGTTGAGATGCACTTCCTGCCGGATGTCTATGTTCCTTGCGATGTCTGTACTGGTAAGCGCTATAACCGTGAAACACTGGAAGTACTGTATAAAGGTAAAAATATCCACGAAGTGTTGGAAATGACAGTTGAGGACGCCCGGGAATTTTTTGATAAGATTCCCGCAATCAATCGCAAACTACAAACTTTAATGGACGTTGGCCTCTCCTACATTCGTTTAGGGCAAGCCGCCACGACTTTGTCCGGTGGTGAAGCGCAGCGTGTTAAACTCGCTCGTGAACTATCAAAACGAGATACCGGCAAAACACTCTACATTCTCGATGAGCCAACCACAGGTCTGCACTTCCATGATATTCAACAGCTACTCGCGGTATTACATCGTTTGCGCGATCATGGTAATACCGTGTTGGTTATCGAGCACAATCTAGATGTCATCAAAACCGCAGACTGGATTGTAGACTTAGGTCCAGAGGGGGGAGCTGGAGGCGGTCAAATACTCGTCTCAGGTACGCCTGAAACGGTGGCTAACTTTGCAGCTTCGCATACAGGTAAGTACCTTAAGCCCTTATTGTCTTAATTTCTAAAAGTCTCTATTATTGGTGCATAATAATTACAAATTCATTTATTATGCATCAACTTCTCGCGCCAAAAAACTTAACCGCGTACCTAGCAAGGCTGCGCTTTTCCATCGGCCAATTTTGGCAAAGCCTAACACTGGCTCAACGCTATTATTTAGTTAGTTTTATCATTTTTATGTTCAGCTTGAGTGAAACTGAAGATGATAACTTCACCGCTTTTTTGATCTTAATAACCACAGTAACGGCGCTATGTTATGAATTCTGGCCAAGGATCATGACCTTTTGGGAAAGTGTGCCAGGTAAAGCACTGATACTGTTATTTTATGCCTTTATCGCTAACTTTGTGTTAGTGCAAGCTGATGGCCGTATCAACGATTTAACTGGGGTCAGCACGGATAATTTCCCTTACACACATAATTTGAGTGTGTTGTTATCGTTACCTACTTGGTTTTTTATTACCAGTACCTTCTTGTTGATTCTCGCGCAACTCTTTATGACATGCTATGTCGTTGTACTTTTCCTGCTTAAACCATTACGTATAAAGCCTTTTTGGCATCAGAACCACTATCGTTATCCAGCAACAACAGCAATCATCAGGTTGATCATGTGTTTTGTTTTATTGGCTTTCTTGGTGCTCGGCATCGCTAAATCAGGTGCTTCAACCGCATTTACTGAGTTTTCTTCTGATTTCAAAATAGATGAGGACGGAATTTCTTTCCATGCCAACGCGAAAGAATCACGCTTAGCAGACTCCGAAGAAGAAAACGAAGGATCATCGGAAACTCAACCACAAGTGGCCGACATGAGTGGCGGTACTCCACAACAAGATGAAACACAGTCCACTGCAGATGAGCCGGAGTCGTTAACGGTATCTATTAATAACGATTCTAACCCAGATTTACATGAGCAAGGCAAAAACTATAACGATGTGCTTAACCAAATATTGGCTTACTTTATCTTTCGCTTTGAGTCTGACGGAAACTCACGCTGTGAACATAGCGAAGGCAGTAATATTGTTGAATTAAACGATTATGAGATCTTAGAGATCATGCCGGATAACGCCGCGGAATACGGCTACACCTATACAGTAAAGCCTTGTATTTCAGCGGCAATTGGTCACCAGTTTAAGCCGCAGCAACCATAAAAGTGCCTAGCGCATCGCGCTCTTGCTGACTCAGCGGTTGAGATTGCTTAACCGCAAAGTCATATCGCACCATAATGGTTTTACCTTCAGCACAGCATTCTCCATGCTGCCAAGCCTGCTGCAAAATCACAAATGAGCTGTTGCCGATATGTTCAACAGCCGTTTTTATTTCGACTTCCTGACCATAAAATAGCTCCCCTTTAAAGGTGACTTCGACTTTGGCAACAATCAATTTCCACTCTTTTGGATTTAAATCTGGTGTAAATATTTTGAAAATAGGTGTGCGCGCGGCTTCAAACCACACAGGGAGTACGGTATTGTTGATATGTCCAAGCACATCTGTGTCGCAAAAACGCGGCATAAGCTTTTCAGACAGCATAATAACTCCAATAAAAACTAGGGAAAAACATGAGTGATTTTATTCGCGTTTACGATAACGCACTCAGTTCAGACTTTTGCGATGAATTCGTAAAGACCTTCGATCAAAGTCCACATTTAAAACAGGGGACTACATCTGGTGGTGTCGACTTGAGTAAAAAAGTCAGTCACGACCTTTATTTAAATTCCTATCCTGACTATGCCAAACAGTTACAACACATTCAACAGGTTACGGCAAAGCACTTATTTGAGTACCTTGAAGAACATTTCTTTATGATCATCGGTGCATTTGGACTTAAAGTGTATCACCCCAAAACTGGTGAACCTGTCGATCTCACTGTGGATAACTTTGAAGAAGTAGGCAAGCCACAACTCCCGGTCCTTGCTCAACAGCTATTTCGTTTAGGCGCTATCCAAGCTCAACGCTATCAAATAAATAAAGGCGGTTACCCCTACTGGCACAGCGAAGTCTACCCTCAACATGACCATAATGAAGCCTTACACCGAGTGCTGTTATTTATGTTCTACCTTAATGATGTCGAGGAAGGTGGCGAGACCGAGTTTTATTATCAGCAGCGTAAAATTGCCCCAGTAAAAGGTTCTATGGTGATAGCACCAGGGTATTTTACACATACACATAGAGGTAATATTCCAGTTTCTAATGATAAGTATATACTCACTTCATGGGTGTTATTTAATAGAGCAGAGCAGCTCTATGGTACGCCCAAATAAGCTATCTCTACACTTCAGGGGCTGTTGAATTCAAGCACGCAAGATCAACAGACCCCACAGAACTTATTTAACCTGAGGTTTGGATAAGGAATGGGCTAACTCACTGTTTTTTAATCACCTTAAACTATCTTCTTATCTAGCCAGAGAGTTTTGGGGATAACTCCGCTTCCGCGTCCTGCTCTCGCTAAGGTACCTACATCCTGTAGGCAAGGCGAATTTACGCACCAATAGCTGGCTATTAGAAGTGAATTCAACGCAGTTAGCGCTAAAACTGGCTGCTAGAAAGGCATTAATTATCCGCAGCTCAGGTTATTTAGCTTTGGTAAATTCAGCCCACTCTATCAGCATGGGTAAAAAATCTTCATAGCCACACACCGCCATCATACCCGATTCATCTAAAGCCAGTGCGTCTTCTTGGTATTGTGCTATGTCATCACTTTCATGAAACAGAGCGTGGCTTTCAAATAATGCTTCTTGCGGCGTGAACGTGGCTCGGATCTCTTTTCCAGCCAACACAAGCTCTTCTTTTTGATTTGGCAGGTTTTCAAGCTGTGTCAGCAGGCTGACAATACGCTCATGTGCAAGCTCTTCGCTCAGCCACCGACCTATCAACGCATGCTCGTCATTTAAGCGAGCTCGAAACCCAGAAAGTGGGTCACGAATAAACTGGTATTCCATCTTTACTTCTTAACTAAATCACCTTGTTTTATTATACCTAAGTGGCGTCCGCTAAGCATTCATTGATAGAATTACCTTTTAACCACTCGATTGTTGGTCAACGCATGTCGCCTGTTGAGATCTTATTTCCTCTCATCTTTATCGTTATTTCTGGGTTTTTGAGTGCAAAGATTGGCTTTATCGCCATCAATCAGCTTGATGGCTTGCGTACTTTTATCTTTAATTTATGTATTCCTGTACTGTTATTTAGCAGTATGGTGCAAGCAGATCTGAAAAGCCTCGCGACGGGTCCCTTGTTATTATCCTTTTATCTCCCAGTCGCTCTGACTTATGCAGGCTTATACCTATTTCTCTTTAAAGCGCAACATCGTTCAAAAACAGACAGTGCAGCATTAGCATTAAGTGGCACCTACTCTAATACCGTGTTAGTCGGATTACCGATTATCTTAATGACACTCGGTGAGCAAGCCGCTGCCATGGTATTTATGATTATTACATTCCACAGTGCAATGCTGTTTTTTATGACTTTTTTACTGGCAGCAAGACACAAAAATAAGGTGGATATTGTGAAACCCCTGCTGCTCAATCCAATAGTGATAAGTATTTCGAGCGGTTTGATATTAAACATTGCAGGGTTAAAACTACCAAGCTTAATACATGAAAGCTTTAGTTGGTTGGCAAAACCAGCCATTCCAGGGGCGCTATTTATTCTGGGTGCGAGCTTGGTACAGTATGGCGTGCGGGGAAAGTTACAGGGTGCAATATGGCTAAGTGCAGTAAAACTGATACTACTACCGGGATTGGTTTATCTCTTTGCCACTTATTTAGGATTGGCAACTCAACAAGTTCAGGTGGTGACTTTAATGAGTGCCTCTCCGCTGGGAGTCAATGCCTATCTTGTTGCTAGGCAGCTCGACAGCCAACAAGCAACGCTTGCGGCTACCGTTGTGCTGTCTACTGTGCTGAGTATGATCAGCCTGACTGGGTGGTTATACTTTTTGGTATAACCGTTAATACCTAGGCGGCGTATACTTAGCAGCATCAATAATAGCCCACAAATGGAAAACGGCTGCAATCACAGGTGGAACCAATAAAAACCACAGTGCATACCCACCTACAACAACAATTGCGAAGATTAAAGCCGCCAATATACGACCTTGAACCAACTGACCAAGGCCAGGGAAAAAGACGTTACAAATCGCTGCAATTACATTACCACCAGAACCTTGTCCAGACATAGTTACCTCTCTTAGTTACTTAAAGTCTTTCTTTTTAATATATCAGATTTCATGCCAACCCTAACACTTTGATTTTAAAGGAAACCAATGAAACTCATTATTTTCTGTTCACTATAAGTTAGCCTAAACCACTAACTTTTAGCTTAAAGTTTAGCTATATTATGATGCGTAACTCAATCACTTTGATTTACATAAAATAATAATGAAAACAGGATGTCTTATGCTTGGCAAGTTTACCACCCCGCTAACAAAATTAGTCGACAAGTATCTACCCGATCCATTTGTGATTGTACTTTTACTCACTTTTTTGGTGATGATGCTCGCTACATTGTTTACTCCAGCAACGCCTGTCATGGTGCTTGAGGCATGGGGTAATGGCTTTTGGAAGCTGCTTACTTTTGCGATGCAAATGTTGTTAGTTTTATTATGTGGTCACATGCTTGCTGTTACCCCTCCAATAGCGAAAGCGCTAGACCGTATCGCAGGCTTAGCTAAAACTCCCTCTCAAGCAATTATACTCACCACCTTTGTTGCGATGAGCGCCAGCTGGATAAATTGGGGGTTTGGCTTAGTAGTCGGGGCTTTGTTCGCAAAGGCCATCGCTCGAAAAGTGAAAGTTGATTATCGCCTGTTAGTGGCTAGTGCTTACTCTGGTTTTGTTGTTTGGCACGCAGGCCTATCAGGCTCAGTCCCCCTGACTATCGCAACTCCGGGGCACTTTAGTGAAAAGAGCATAGGTATTGTTACCACTTCAGAGACTATCTTTGCACCATTTAACCTGCTCATCGTACTCAGTATTTTTATCGTTTTACCACTTATAAATAAATTGATGCTTCCCAAAGATGATGACGCAATTATTGTTGATAAAGAAAAGCTCATTGAACAAAGTAATGATATCAGTACCCACAATACTCCGGCTGCAAAATTAGAAAATGCCTCATGGCTTGGTATGTTAGGAGGAGCAATAGGTCTTAGCTACTTGGGCTTTTACTTTATATTTAATGCAAGCACATTGACATTGAATATCGTCATAGCCCTGTTTTTGTTCTTAGCCATGCTGCTACACAAAACCCCTGCAAATATTCTCAATAGTCTACAACAAGCAATTCAAGGAGGTGCCGGTATCGTGATCCAGTTTCCTTTTTATGCTGGGATCATGGCTATGATGGTCGAAACTGGACTAGCGCAACAAATATCTCAAGGATTTGTTTCTATTAGCAGTCAATGGACATTACCGCTGTGGAGCTTTTTAAGTGCAGGCCTTGTAAATATATTTGTGCCTTCAGGTGGCGGTCAGTGGGCAGTACAAGCACCAATTATTATTCCCGCAGCAGAAGCACTTAATGCAGACATAGCCAGAGTCGCGATGGCAGTTGCATGGGGTGATGCTTGGACTAACCTGATCCAGCCTTTTTGGGCACTGCCGGTACTTGCAATTGCAGGTCTTAAAGCCAAAGATATTATGGGATTTTGCCTAGTACAATTGCTGGTAACGGGTGTAATTATCGCAACTTTATTGTTGCTGCCCCTGTAAGAAGGTGCGTAATGCACCTTCTTACACAGATTAACTTGATAAAATTTTCATTGGTAAGCTTAGGATTGGATTCTCTGAATCAGCAAAATGCATCATTACCGCAACATGACCTGTAATAACAACTATATACATAATGGCGCTGACCACTTGCCCATATCGGTCAAGGGGTAATAAGTGACTATAATTACGGCCACGCCACTCAATCAGGATTTCAAAACTACCAATCAAAATGAATATTACCAGTAGGATTAAGCCAAAGGTGTAACTTATCCAAAGGCCGAATAATACTCCTGCCATACACGCCAATACCCCCACCCAAGAGCGCATTGAAAAGCTTATGCTTTTTAGAACATGTCCACCATCTAACGGCAAAATGGGTAGTAAATTGAATAAGTTCAACAGTGCACTTAATACTGCAACACCTGCAAAGATTTCCATCTCTGTCACGTAATACAACACCACTCCAAGGATTGAGGTTATCAAACCAAATGCCGGTCCCATCAACGAAATAACTACATCTTGCCAGCGGGTCGTGATCTTATCGTCACTTACAGCCAGACCACCAACGAAAGGGATCAAATAGATACCTTTTGTTTTAATCCCAAAATAGCGCATAGCCCGAACGTGACCATATTCATGAACAACTAAGCAAGCCACAAGCATAAGCGCAAACTGCCAAGAAAATAGCCATGCGTATCCTGCCACGGATGCACCAGCCAAGGCAGCTTTAACCACCTTTGCACTTTTAAATAACTTTAAGCCCAATGCTGCCAAACCAAATAAGCTGCGTTTTTCTTTAGGTGTTTCAGTGCTCACTTCGAGCCACTGAAGCTCAGCTCCATTTACTGCAATACCAAGTAATCCCTGAGGTAACTGCTCTGTATTTACCGCCAGTGCTTGTCCATCAATGGTCGCGAAAATGCCATTATGTTGCTCTTCAAAGGTAATGGCTTGCTGCTCAACAAAAAGCTGTACTACTTGTTGTTGGTTAAAAAAGATAGATACCGCTTTGTCCGCTAGCGAAAGCTCGACTCTATTCATATTCAGATCCAAAGGTCATTTGAGGCATTATCGCTAAAAGCGTCCGCTTCATAAAGTGCTGCCGAAATCTGAATTAGAAAAATGTAGGTAAAGTGTCATTATTGCGCTTCAAATTGAGTAAAAATCACCTTTTAAAGCGTTTTGAGATTTGAGCACTTTAAATTATTTGTACTAGACTTTAAGGAGGTAAGGTATACGAAGGAATTGTTAATGTCATTAGCAAAACATCGGATAATGGTAGTAGATGATTCACCCGCGATCCTCGTCGTAATGCAAGCTATTATGACTGAGCTTGGCATTGAGCATGTCACAACCTGCTCAAGTGCGGTGAATGCTGTAGAAAAAATACGGCAGACTCCTCATCAATTTGACGCCATTTTTACAGATCTCAATATGCCCGAAATGGATGGTATGGAGTTTATTCGCCAACTAGGAGAGCTTAGGTTTTCTGGCGGCATTATTATTATTTCCGAAATGGACGAGAAGATTATTGACCTGGCAACCAATCTTGCCAGACAGTCCAATGCACACCTTATCGGCAATATTTCTAAGCCCGTACAATTGGTTGATGTCGAGCGTATGCTCAAAAAAATGGAGACATATACCACGGTTAAACGTAGCCGCATTGAAAAGGTGACCGAAAGCGATCTTTTGCATGCCATTAGTCACAATGAAATTACGCCTTACTATCAGCCAAAGGTTCACCGTGGTGACAAAAAGATAAAAAGTGTCGAAGTGCTTGCCCGTATTGTGTCTAAAAATACTGAGCAGGTTATTTTACCGGACCATTTCATTGGCGTGGCCGAAGATACAGATCTAATCAATATCATTACTTTCCAGCTTTTTGAAAAGGCAACGGATGAGTTTAAAGCAATCAAATCTGAACTCAATTATCCAATTAAAATGGCCTTTAATTTATCACCTGTGCAATTAAATGATTTAAGCTGCCCAGATAAATTGGCACTTATTTTAGAAATAAACCGTTTAAAGCCTAGTGATATCATTTTAGAAATTACTGAAAACCAACCAATGAATCAGTCTATCCAATTGGAGACAATGAACCGTTTACGGATCCGAGGGTTTGATATTTCGTTAGACGACTTTGGTACTGGGTTTACCAATATTCAGCAGTTAAAGTCTTTGCCGTTTACCGAGATCAAAATCGACCGCTCTTTGATAACCCATGTGGAATCCGATCGCTTTTCACAGGTACTTATCGACAGCTTAATCGACATCGCACAAAATCAACAATTAGACATAGTGGCTGAAGGTATAGAGCGGATTGAAGAGCTACAATACCTTGACCGCTACAAGCATAGCCTATTAATGCAGGGTTTTTTAATCAGCAAACCCAAACCACTAACAGACCTAGTCGGGTGGATACACTCTTGGCAGCGCATGATTAATTCGAACCCTTAACCTCTGGAGAGGATGTTTCCTCTCCGTGGCTTTGCGTTTCAGACACTTCTTCAGCTTCGTCGCTGTCTTCAATCAAATTATCATGATTATCTACTCGCTCTCGCCACTTTTGCTTAGCAGCAGCTTGCATATTGGTGGTTTGCTCTCGCTCATCAACAATATCCATTCCCATTAATGATTCAAGCAAATCTTCTAATGTCACTATGCCTTGTACATCGCCATATTCATCAATGACAAGCGCAATGTGTAGACGCTTTGCCAGTAACGCTTTGAATAACTCTGGCGCAGCTAGTGTTTCCGGTACGGTATAAAGAGGGCGAGATAGCTTACCAATTTTATATTCTTCTCCAAGCCTATGATAAGCAAGCATAATATCATTCTTGTGTACAAAGCCGATGATGTCATCTGTGTTTTTATCGAATACCAACACCCGAGAAAAAGCAACCGAACCATGCTCAGACAAATACTCGTGCACTGTCATATCTTTATGCACCTTAAATAACACCGTTCTTGGTGTCATGATGCTTTCTAGTTTGGCGTGGCGAAAACGCAACAAGCTGCGAATAGTTTCAGTTTCATCTTGGTGCAACGCGCCTGCTTCAGAGCCTATCTCCGCCATTGCTTCGATTTCTTGACGAATGTAGTGGGCTTCGTCTTCTTTACGACCTATCACTTTTGTAAGTTGGTCAGACATCCACACGAATGGCTTCAATATTCGAACTAGCCATACCAACACACTTGAAACGATAGGTGTTAACCCGCGCCAATAAGTCGCCCCTAAAGTCTTCGGAATGATTTCTGACAGTACCAAAACCAGTAGCGTCATCACTGCCGAGGCTATACCGACAGCTGCATCTGAAAATACCACAGCAGCTTGTGCGCCAACCCCTGCAGCACCGGCGGTATGCGCAACGGTGTTTAACGTTAGAATGGCAGATAAAGGCTGATCAATATTGTCTTTAAGGCGTTGAACTCGCGATGCTAATGCATCATTGTCTTGCTTTAAGATCCCTATATGGCTTGGCGTAATACTAAGTAGCACTGCTTCCATCACCGAACAGATAAAAGAGATAGCTATTGCCAAAAACATGTAGGTTAATAATAAAACCAAGTAAATTCTCCTCTTTATTCAACGCTAAGTGTTTGCTTAACCGCATACGTTATGTTGCTCATCAACACAGACTATTAAATTTAGGACGTCTATCGCAGCAATACAACCAGTTCAAAATACTATGATATAGTTTTATCATATAATTACCTACAATAGGCGCACATAAATGAAATTACGTACAGCCGTCACTCTACTATTTACGGCAGTCTCAGCACAACTTTCAGCAAGCCCATTAGACGAATCAAAAATACAATTTTTGGGTCCCATCGCAGGCGAATCAACAATAAAGCCAGCTGATACAGCTCATCGTGATGCAATTATTGAAAACCTGCTACCATCATTACAACAAGACGTCAAACAGGTAACGCTATTCAATAATGAGAGCAAATGGCAGCCTCTAAACAAAACTACACAATTAACGATACCTGGATTGCAGGCTCTAAAATTTAATTTCACTACTGAACGTTTTGTTTCAGGTAAGCTAAAGCTTGAGGGCATCGAGAAAGCCAAAGTTTTTCTAAATGGAGAGCCAGTCTCCGGTGTTAAAGAGGTTCAGCTTGATGTCGTCAAGGGCGATCATCAAATTCTCGTTATCGCTGAGCAGGTAAATGACTGGAATAAGGTTGCTCTCAGCTTTGAAGGCGAAGCAGCGCATGACGTTATCACGCTAACAGAAAAACAAACCAAAGCGCTGTCTGCAAAGCAGTTGTTTGATGCTCCAACGGTGAGTGCTATCTCACTTGCACCTAACGGCGAATATTACATTTCGACCGTCCGCCACTACGATGATGAAAAAGGCAACTCAGCAATCACCGAAACTGCTTTATACAATGAAGATGGTGACATGCTTTACAGTTTCGATGGTATGAGTGCAAATAGCTTTGCATGGCGTGATGACAGCAGCAAACTCACTTATTTAAAAGATAATAAAGCTTACATCCTTGATCTAAAAACCTTTAAACGTACTCAAGTTGCTACTAAGCTCAATGGCGCGAATAGTATCGAGTTTTTTGATAATGACACGCTTATTTTTGCTTGGACCAACAGCGGCAAAGAAGAAGGCAAACTGACTAAACATTATCAAGGATTAGAAGATAGATGGTCATATGCCCGGACCCAGTCACAAATCTTCTTACTTGATATCAAAAGTGGGCTACTTAATCCTGTGACCGTTGGCGCACAAAGCCACAGCTTGGCCGACTTTGACGCACAAGCAAACACGGTTTTAGCAACGCGTAATAAGCAAGACTACGCGCAACCTCCTCACATGTTGACAGAGCTAATAGAAATCGATCTATCAAACAATCAGCAAAGTGTTATTGGTCAGTATCGTACGTTTAGCGGCGCGCAATACACTAAAAATGGTATTTATGTAACTGCAGGTCCTGATTTTGCAGAAGGTGCGGGGCGCAACTTACCTGAAGGTATGCTCGCGAATAATTATGACGGCCAACTTTATTGGATAGATCGCAAAGGCAACGATGTAAAAGCACTGAGTAAAAACTTTGACCCAGCCATAGGCAGCTTTACCGTACTCAATAATGGCGATGTGGTACTAAAAGCGACTGACCAAGATCGTCAACAGCTTTTCTTCTTCGACGAAAGTAAGTCTACTTTCAAACGCTTAAACACCGGGCTGGATGTTGTCGCGAACTATTCTGTGTCTAGTGAACGTAACCCAGAGATCTTGTTCACGGGAACTACAGCATCAACTCCGCAACAGTTAAAAACCATGTCAACCTCAGATAAGCGAGCTGACACGCTCTGGGACTCAGCAAATATCGCATACCAGAACGCAGAAATCGCCAACCTAGAAGAGTTTAATTTTACCAATACTGAAGGCGTGGAGATTAAAGGCCGCGTGTATCTACCACACGATTTAGACAAAGCTAAAAAATACCCAGCACTCGTTTATTATTACGGCGGCACTTCTCCAGTGACTCGTGGCTTTACAGGGCGTTATCCATTTAACTTATGGGCAGCAAATGGCTATGTTGTTTATGTCTTGCAACCAACAGGTGCGACAGGTTTCGGTCAGAAGTTCTCAGCAGAACACGTCAATGCTTGGGGTGAACACACCGCTAACGATATCATCATGGGTACCAAAGAGTTTGTGAAAGCCTACCCTTTCGTTGATGACAAGCGTTTAGGTAATTTAGGCGCTTCTTACGGCGGCTTCATGACTATGCTGCTGACAACAAAAACTGATTTGTTCTCAGCTTCTATCTCACATGCTGGTATTTCTAATATTACTTCATACTGGGGTCAAGGCTGGTGGGGTTATTTGTATTCTGGCGAGGCCTCAAAAGGAAGTTTCCCCTGGAACAATCCAACGCTTTACTCACAACATAGCCCGGTATTTAATGCAGACAAAGTAACAACACCATTATTGTTAATTCACGGTGACGCGGATACCAATGTGCCGCCAGGTGAAAGTCATAATATGTATACCGCATTGAAGATCCTTGGCCAAGATGTTGAATTGGTCGAATACAAAGGCGCAGATCATCAAATTTTTGCTCGTGACAAGCGCTTCCATTGGTGGAACACCATGCTGGCTTATTTCGACAAGCATTTAAAAAAAGAGCCACAATGGTGGGAACATCTATACGGTAAGTAATCAATGCTAGGCGGCACTCTGTGCCGCCTTTTTGTTTATGGAAGCAGCAATCAAACACATCATTGTATATAATTTAATAATAAAGCTCTGTTTCCCCTTGATCGAACTAGGTTGTCAGGTTAACGTGCCAGATACAGAGTTGTAAGAATTCGTTTCATGCACTTCCAAGCAGCGATCTCTCAGTGTTATATTTACGACAATTAAACAACAATTAACAGTGAAAACATGAGCATAAAGGTTTTATTAGTTGAAGATGATGAACTCTTAGCAAAGCGGCTGTGTAGTCACTTTGAAAATACCGAGTTCAGTATCACTGTAGACAATACGGGTGCTACTGCGCTTGAGCTTATTCAAGCTCAAACCCAAAACCCATTTGCACTTGCTATTGTTGATGTTGTTTTACCCGCCACTGATGGCCTGCAACTCGCGAAAGAAATTAATACCTTATCAGACCTTGGTGTCATCATGCTTTCTAGTCGAGACTCTCAAGCCGATAGAATCGCAGGTCTTGCGCAAGGTGCTGATGACTACGTCTGTAAGCCTGTTGATACGCTTGAGCTTGAACTGCGTATGCGTGCCTTATACAAACGTTTAGTTGGTAATAAAGACGATGAATCGGAAGAATTTATTGAATATGCAGACTTTAAACTACACCCTGATAACCGTACCTTAATCAATCAACATGGCATTGAGTCTCGACTTACCGAAGCAGAGCATAAAGTGTTGATTTGTCTTATTTCCAATGCTGGAAGGGCAACATCCAGAGAGCGTATTTCAGAAGACATTGGGCAACCTGATTGGAGCCCAAGTGACAGAACGGTTGATGTCTTAGTTGGCCGACTACGCAAAAAACTCGGCGATGAAAAAGAGCAAAAACGCATTGTTACGGTTCGCGGTAAAGGTTATATGTTGTCAGCTTAACCTTTACCAATAATACACTCCCTATCTATTGAAGTGCCGTTAGCTAATACTGTGTTAGCTGACCTAACAACCTCTCCAGCGCGCGATAACTAAGCGCTTCCTTTAAATGTGACAAGCTAATATTAGGTGTAGAGCTCAGATCCGCTATGGTACGCGCAACTTTGATTATTCGATGATATGAACGTGGTGATAGCTTTAGTTTTTCTGCTGCCTTTGCTAGAAATAAACTTTCAGCATCAGCAAGATAGCAGATATGGTTTAGCTCTTTTACACTCAGTTGGTCGTTACATTTTCCCTGACGTGCTAAAGCTGTTTTATAGGCCTGCTCCACCCTAGCCCTTATTGTCGCGCTAGACTCTCCATTACTCTGGGATTGTAGCTCTTCTGTTTTTAGACGAGGTAATTCTACCTGTAGATCTATTCGGTCTAAAAATGGACCTGAAATCTTAGCCAAATAGCGCAATACTTGATCTGGAGACGCTCTTTTGTCAGTGTAACAACCTGTAGGACTGGGATTTAATGCTGCGATCAGTTGAAAGTTTGCAGGGTAATCAACTTGCCGAGCTGCGCGCGAAATCGTTACCATGCCCGTTTCCATCGGCTCACGTAATGAATCCAGTACCTTCCTATCAAATTCTGGTAACTCGTCCAAAAATAGAACGCCATTATTGGACAATGATATCTCCCCAGGCTTAGGGTTTGACGAGCCTCCAACCAAGGCTACTGCAGAGCAAGTATGATGTGGAGCTCTAAAAGGCCTTGTTTTCCAGTTTAATTGGCTGATGGTTTTTCCCAGTATGGAATAGATAGAAGCCGTTTCTAACGCCTGATTATCCGTCATTAATGGCATTATCGTAGGTAAGCGCTGAGCAAGCATCGATTTTCCAGTACCAGGAGGACCAAGAAATAAAACGTTATGCCCACCTGCCGCGGCTATTTCTAGTACTCGCTTTGCCCCCTCTTGCCCTTTCACCTCAGCCATGTCCAGCAAACTCCCCCTTGAAGCTTGTATATTTAAATCATCTGGGTAAAGTTGATTAAACATAAGTGATTGCTGGCCGCTTAAACCTAACCATGCTGTACGCAAGCAGCCTATAGCAACACGATTGGCATCCGCAGCCAGGCTCGCAACTGCATCGTTACCAATTGGCAAGTAAGCAGTTCGCCCCTCCTTCGCAGCAGCAATTACAGAGGGTAAAATGGCAGTGACCGTCCTAAGCTCACCGTTTAGCGCAAGCTCACCATAAAATTCTTTATCAGTAATAGCATGGCTATCTAACTGTCCTGATGCGACGAGAACACCGAGTGCGATTGCAAAGTCAAAGCGGCCCCCATCTTTTGGTAGGTCTGCTGGTGCTAAGTTTACTGTGATACGCTGTTCTGGAAATAAAAAGCCAGCATTAACAAGTGCACTACGGACGCGTTCTTTGGCTTCTTTAACGGAGGTTTCAGGTAGGCCAACAATACCAAAGGCAGGTAAACCATTGCTAAGGTGCACCTCAACAATTACCTCTGGTGCAGTAATACCAACTTGTGCTCTAGTGAAGACTCTTGCTAAAGACATCCATGTCTCCTGCTTACTTAATATTTATATTTAAATACGTGTAACACCAAGTGGTATCGCATAGCCGCTAATCTTAATAACAAGGTTGCCGCCATGGACAATACCATTACGTATTCTGTTACCATGCCCAATTTAATTGCTTGAGTATAGACTATCCCGCCAAAAATGCAGGTGATCGCGTATAACTCTCCTTTTAAAAGAAGGGGGATTTCGCGAGCCAACACGTCTCTGATGACTCCACCAAAACACCCAGTCAATACGCCCATGATCACAGCTGTAGTATTAGGCATTCCAATACTTAAAGCCTTTTGTACTCCCATTACAGCGAAAAAAGCAAGCCCAATGGCATCAGCAACCTGCAGTACAGTTCTTGGAATATTTTGATGTCGATTTAGCCACCATATACTCACAGCGACAGCAAATAAAATAGCGTAAATATAGCTAGTATCATGAAGCCAAAAAACAGGTTGATCTAAAATCAAGTCTCGTAATGTTCCCCCTCCGATACCAGTTACAGTCGCAAGGACAATCACACCAAAGCCATCCATATGTTTACTATGCGCAATTAAGGTTCCCGAAATTGCAAAAACCATGACGCCCAAGAGATCAAACCAATGATAGAGTTCTGACATTTCGTAATTAGTTGTGAAACAAAAGCAAAATCATAACGAAGATCTCACACAAAAGGTAGTGGGATCGCCGATATTTACAGTTTTCAATGAACAGAGTAAAGTGTCTTTATAAAATATTTAGGATGAATGCCTGCGGATAAACCGCCTTATATGGACTCCTCCAATTGTACAAGCCATTTTTAGCATTATTGGTGTGATTGCGTGCTTATATCCGGGCTCTTGATGAGGTGCTACCTCGGCCTCT